>JABDNZ010000336.1 GCA_013043565.1 Gemmatimonadota bacterium
CGGGGCGAGTCGACCTGGCTGCCCTGGCCCGAGACTGCGCGACGCTGGTCGCCAAACACCCAGAGCTGAAGGTGGGCGTCCGGATCCTGGAAACAGGCTTGGATCGGGAGGTGGCGATCCCAGGGGATGCCGACCTCCTGCACCGGGCGATATTCAACCTGATGTTGAACGCTGCCCAGTTTGCAGGGCCCGCCGGAATCATACGGGTTACCCTGGAAAACCAGGAGGAATGTGCCGGTACGGTCGGCACGACCGTGAGGGCCCCGGTGTGCTTGAGGGTATCGGACTCCGGCCCGGGGGTGAATCCTGAAGAGCTGCCTCGGATCTTTGATCCGTTCTATACCGGCCGGTCCGGAGGGAGCGGACTCGGATTGGCCGTTGTGCATAGGGCCGTAGAGGCTCATGACGGTGTTGTGCTGGTCGAAGAGGGACCGGAAGGGGGCGCTGAGTTCAGGATCTTCCTTCCCGGGACCCTTCCTTCCAGGGAAGCGGAGGTATCGTGACAGCCGAAGCAGCGAAGGTCCTGCTGGTCGATGACGAGACCGGGATCGTGGACTCTCTCCGGATCCTATTTCGAGGTGAGGGTTACAGCGTCGTTACCGCTCTGGGGGGAGCCGAGGCTTTGGAGGTCCTGGCCAAGGAGAAGCCGGATCTCGTCGTGACCGATATCCGGATGCCCACCGTCTCCGGCTTGGAAGTGTTGGCTAGGTCCCGAGAAATCGATCCAGAGGTGCCGGTGGTCCTCATGACCGCTCAGGCCTCCCTTCAGTCCGCTGTGACAGCCGTGAATGAAGGCGCCTACTACTACCTCCAAAAACCATTCGCAAATGACGATCTCCTGGCCATCTGCCGCCGGGCTTCCGAAGCGAGGGAGCTACGGGCCGAGAACAGGAAGCTGAAGACGGAGATCAAGCGGCAGGTGAAAAGGTCGAAAAGCCGGCCCATCGGAAAGAGCAAGAATTTCCTGGAGGTGTTGGAGTTGGCCGAGACGGTGGCTCCCACCGGATCGACCATCCTGTTGAGCGGGGAAAGCGGGACCGGTAAAGAGGTGATCGCGAAGTATGTTCATGAAATCTCCTCCCGATCCGAAGGCCCCTTCTTCTCCATCAACTGCGGGGCCCTTCCCGAAAACCTTTTGGAGAGCGAGCTGTTCGGGCACGTGAAAGGCTCTTTCACCGGCGCGGTGAAGGACAAGGAAGGCCTCCTGGTGGCGGCTGAAGGGGGCACCTTCTTCCTCGACGAGATCGGAGAGATGAGCCCCGCCCTCCAGGTGAAGCTCCTGCGGGCACTCCAGGAAAGGGAAGTGATCCCGGTGGGGGCTACCGAGCCGGTGTCGGTGGATGTTCGAGTCATCGCGGCGTCCAACCGGGACCTGGAGGAGGAGATCCGACGGGGTTCATTCCGAAGCGACCTATACTACCGACTGAACGTGATCGCTCTCCACCTGCCCCCTCTGCGGGACCGCCGTGAGGACATCCCGCTACTTACCAAGTACTTCCTCGTGAGAGCCGCCCAGGCCTCCGAGTCCGCGCCAACGGACCTTTCCGATGCTGCCATGCAATCCTTGATGATTTACGACTGGCCCGGAAACGTCCGAGAGCTGGAAAATGCTCTGGAGCGGGCCGCTGTAGTGGCTGGAGGGTCCGAGATCCTCCCCGAGCACCTGCCCCAACGAGTCCTGGAGGCTCCAACCCCTAAGTTGGTTTCCGATCGACCCCTTCCAAACCCAGCCATGGAAGTCATCGAGCGAGCCTACATTGAATGGGTCCTCCAGGCGGAGGGTGGGAACAAAAGCCGGGCGGCCGAGGTCCTCGGCATCGACCCGTCGACCTTATACCGAAAGCTACATCGCTATGGTCTCACAGACTGACGATCCGGGATCTCACGGCGGGCCAGGGCCAGAGGCCGAGCCGGATCCGCTCCGACAGGGCCTGTTCCTACCGGGCCTTCCACAGGAGAAGCTTCCCTGGGACAGGGTGACCCTCTCCGTTGTGATTCCAGCCTTCAACGAACTCCAGACGGCCGAGACCCTCCTGCGGCGGGTGCGAGAGGTGCCTTTGAGCATGGAAGTCATCGTGGTCGATGACGGGTCGACGGACGGAACGAGAGATCTATTGCAGCGTTTGGAGGAGGAGGGCCTGATCGATGTACTGGTGTTCCATGAAGTGAACAAGGGAAAGGGGGCCGCTCTTCAGACCGGGTTCCAAAAAGCCACGGGTGACGTAACGGTGGTTCAGGATGCCGATCTGGAGTATGACCCTTTCGAATTCCCACTTCTTCTCCGGCCAATCCTTTCCGGTCGGGCTGATGCCGTCTACGGATCCAGATTCCTCGGCGGGCCCCACCGGGTGCTTCTCTTCTGGCATTCTGTTGGAAATACCTTCCTGACCCTACTCAGCAACATGTTTACCGACCTGAACCTCACGGACATGGAGACATGCTACAAAATGGTCCGTACGGATCTACTCCAGAGCCTACCCCTTTCGGCCCGTAGGTTCGGCATAGAACCGGAGCTCACGGCCCGTTTGGCCCAGGCTCACGCCCGGATATACGAGCTACCCATCAGTTACCATGGGAGGTCGTATGCCGACGGGAAGAAGATCTCCTGGAAAGATGGCTTCGCCGCCCTCTGGTACATCCTCCGCTCGAACCTCCTCCCGCCCAAAGCCAAGGTCTGGACCCCCCCGGTGGTCCCATCCTGGAGGGAAGACCCTCAACCCTGAGTCGGCCAAAATGGCAGCCATGGGCTCAGAAATCTGTCGGTTCCAGGCTGGCCCTTTTTGCCGCGAATCTGCAAGGATTTTGCAGAATCCAAGACTTCCGGCCCCCCAACCGACCCTGCATCAAACCCAAATGACGACCCTAAGTCTTTGTAAAACAATCACTTATATTCTCTTTGCCAACTCGCGGACCTCCTCTTGCACTTCCTTCACGCCGGAAATGAAGGTCGTTTCGGTTTCGAATCCAACAGGAGGAACAACAATGCGGGACAAGAAGGGTTTCACACTGATCGAGTTGCTCATCGTGGTGGTGATTATCGGTATTCTGGCTGCCATCGCAATCCCGAAGTTCTCCTCGACCCGAGAGAAGGCTTACTTCTCCTCGATGAAGTCCGACCTGAAGAATCTGGCCTCTCAGCAAGAGATCTACTACTCCGACAACTATACCTACAGCACCTCTCAGACCAACCTGGGCTATGTGTCCACGGACGGCGTGACCGTGACGATCGCCGGTGCCGACACCGATGGTTGGAACGCCAACGCCGTGCACGCTGCCATGTCGGGTGAGGGTTGCAACATCTACTACGGAAGCGGAACGGCTGCTGCGGCCTCAGGTGTAGGAGGTGCCAGCCAGGCCGGTGAGATTGCCTGCACCGACTAAAACCAACCGGCCGATGCCTGATGAAGGCATGAAAGGCCACGGATTGAACATGGGGGGGCGTGGCCCGAGAGACCATCGGGTGGCGCCCCCCTCCTCTTGGGGGGACGAAGCAGGGGGACCGAAGATTACTTCGAGGGGGCCTTATGAAGATCGGGAATCACACGAGACGCGGCTTCACTCTGATCGAGCTGCTCATCGTGGTCGTGATCATCGGAATCCTCGCGTCCATCGCCATTCCGAAGTTCGCTTCCACACGAGAGAGATCCTTCATCGCCACGATGATACTGGATCTGAAGAACCTCGCCAGCCAGCAGGAAGTCTTCCACGGGGACAACTTCACGTATGCGGCGAGCGTGGCGGCGTTGCCGGAGATGGTCGCCTCGAGTGGCGTGAACATCACCATCAATGAGGCAGATGGGAGGGGTTGGGCGGCCACCGCCGTTCACGATGCCGTGCCCGCCCGGCAATGCGGGATTTTCTACGGTGCAGCAGACGCCTCCAACGCCCCGCCCGCCACGGCCGCAGGGGTCATCGCCTGCCAGAACTGACGGGACTCGGATCCCCATCCGTCCCGGCCGGCCATTGCCCGGATCCTTTCGGGTAGCAAACTTACCGACAGTCGTGAGAAGCTTTGAGCGGAGGGGCGAGAGCCGTCCCTTGACTTTCGCTCGGGCGCCAACCTCGGCCCATGGCAGCTAAAACCCCGCTCCGCCGCCAACTTCTTTTCGCCTTCGGGATCCTCTTCGGAGGGGGAATCTTCCTGGCCTCGGCCAGTCTCGCCTTATACCTACCGAGCCTCGACACGGCCCAGGAAGTCACCATTTATATGCTGGTTCTCCTTCTGGTTGAACTGGTGGTGATCTTTTTCATCGGGCGGCTGACCCTGGGCCGCAGCCTATTCGAACCGCTGGACCGGCTGGTCGAGGACGTCAGGACCATGGCATCCGGGGCCTATGACCACCGGGTCCGCCCTGCCCCATCCGAAGAGCTTCAGGCTGTCGCCGACAGCGTGAACGCCATGGCTGAGCGTCTCATTCACGACCAGACGGCCCTCTCCCAGAACGTGGCGTCGCTGGATGAGACCAACAAAGCCTTGGTGGAGGCCAGGGCTCAGGTGGTGCGGGCAGCCCGCCTGGCCTCTACGGGCACCCTGGCTTCCGGGATTGCCCATGAGCTCGGCAACCCTCTGGGCGCGCTCCTGGCCTATGTCGACGTGGCCAAGTCCCGGGCGGAGGCCGACGGAGGTGAGACGGAGCTCCTGGACTCTGTCCGGGAGGAGGCGATCCGAATCGACCGGATCATCAGGAGCCTGTTGGACTTCGCCAGGTCCAAGGAGAGCGATGCCGGCCCAGAGCCCGCCTGGCCCGTTGTGGAGCGGGTCAGAGACCTGCTGGAGGCCCAGGGTCGGTTGGAGGAAGTGGACTGCACGTGGGAGTGCAAAGGGGAGGTTCCCTCTGTCCTCATCGATCCCCAGCGTCTCGAGCAGGTGCTGGTGAACCTCCTCCTCAACGCCCTCGAGGCCATCGAGGACCTCGACGAGAGGTCCATCGTGGTAACACTCCAGGAGGAACCGGGGCCCGGCTCGACGTTCCCGAGGAGAAGAAGAGGGGACCCTCCAGGCGTCAACTATGCACACCGGCGCCGCATCGCTGCGGTTGAGAACCCCCGGACCACGATCCCCCTTTCGGCCGCGGAACGGGTCGTCGTCCTTACTGTCGAGGACAACGGGCCCGGGATCGCTCCCGAAAGGCTCGAGGAGGTGTTCGATCCGTTCTTCACCACGAAAGAGCCGGGAAAAGGGACCGGGTTGGGACTGGCGCTATCGGCCCAATTGGTAGAAGGTGTGGGCGGGGAGATCCTCGCCGGGAACCGAAAGTCCGGCGGTGCCGTGTTCACCCTCAGGCTCCCTGGGGCGGTCCAGGGACCAACGGATGCCGGTGAAGGCTCCGATTCCGAGTCAACCGAAGGAGACGGTCAGTGAAGATCTTGGTCGTAGACGACGACAGAGGCCTGAGGAAATCTCTTACGCTGATTCTCACGGACGCCGGGTATGAGGTCCGGGTGGCGGAGGACGGGGAGGAGGGACTAGCCGTCGCGTTGGCCGAGAAACCCCAGGTCATTCTTTGTGATGTCAGGATGCCAAAGAAGGACGGCCTGGCATTCCTGAAAGACTACAAAGAGGCGGGAGGAACTGCCCTGGTGCTCGTCATGACCGCCTACGGGAGCCTGGAACTGGCTGTGGAGGCCATGAAGGCCGGAGCCTACGACTACCTCCCCAAGCCCTTCGGCGCCGACGAGGTCCTCCTGACCGTCAGGAAGGCTGAAGAAAGGGAACAGCTGAGGGAGGAGGTCGGAAGGCTACGTTCAGAGGTGAGGGCGGACCGCCGCTTCGGGGAGATCGTGGCCAGGTCCCCTTCCATGGTCATGGCGCTTGAAGTGGCGGAAAAGGTAGCTGCCCACCCCTCGCCGGTCCTGATCTCCGGCGCCAGCGGTACCGGAAAAGAGTTGGTGGCGAGGCTAATCCACCGAGAGAGTGAAAGGGCCGGCAGAGCCTTCGTCCCGGTTAATTGCGGGGCTATCCCCGAGACCCTGCTGGAGTCCGAGTTCTTTGGATATGTCAAAGGTGCATTCACGGGAGCGGATCGTGACCGGAGTGGGCTGTTCGAGGCCGCAAACGGTGGTACGCTCTTCCTTGATGAAGTAGGGGAGCTGCCCGCGAGCCTGCAGGTGAAGCTCCTCAGGGTACTCCAAGACGGAGAGGTTCGCAGGCTTGGGGGCAACGACTCGGTGGAGGTGGACGTGAGGGTGATAGCCGCCACCAACCGAGATCTCGAGGGGATGACTCAGCAGGGCGACTTTCGGGAGGACCTCTACTATCGGCTTGCAGTGGTGCCGATTCACCTCCCCGCTCTCTGCCGACGGAAGGAGGAGATTCCGGATTTGGTCCACCATTTTCTTCAGCGGCACAGGGAAAGGTTGGGCGTGAAGGTCACCGGGATCTCACCCGAGGCCATGGAGGGCCTCCTCAGCTACCCCTGGCCCGGGAACATCAGAGAGCTCGAGAATCTCCTTGAGCGGGTGGTGGTCCTTGCCGACAGCACCGAGATTCGCACGGAGGACCTTCCCGAGGATATCCTCCATCCGGCCCCGGACCGGGCTCCCATCGACGTCTCCGACGACGACCTGTCGGTGAAGCGGCATTCCGCCAAACTGGAACGGGTCCTCATCCGGCGGGCTCTGGAGCGCACCGGTGGGAACAAGACTCAAGCAGCTGAGCTTCTCGAGTTGAGCCCGAGAGCGCTGCGTTACAAGATTCAGGATTACGGCCTGGAGTAGCGCTCGGCCCATTTCGCCATCCTGAAGCCCCCGGGCTTGGATCATTTTCGATCCATGCAACCGGATAGGGTCTTCCTCATCAAAAACTCCGGCTTCACGCTCGTGGAGCTTCTCATCCTCCTCACCCTCCTGGGGTTGGGAGTCGGCCTTCTTATCCCGGCTGCCCGGGTCCAGCGGGATCGGTTCGCTGTTCTGGGGGCAAGGGAGGAGGTGGCCGGGCTCCTGCATCGCGCCCGGGTCGAGGCCGTGGCCAGGGGCGGGGCGGCCCTTTCCCTCGTTGCTGGTTCCTCTTCGGTCGCCATCGTGGCCGAGGAGGATACGGTGGCCCGAACCGAACTCCACGAGGGCTATGGCGTGGCCATGGCCCTCTCCGGGAACCGGCAGGAGGCCTCTCTGTTTTTTGGACCCCTGGGCCTGGGATGGGTGGCAAGTCAAACCATCCGGTTTCGAAGGGGAGCCGCCGAAGCGAAGCTGATCGTCTCCTCTCTGGGCAGGATCGTCAGGGAATGAGAAGGGGATTCTCGCTGCTCGAGCTATTGGTGGCACTTGTCCTTTTAGAGGTCGGGGTTCTGGCAACGGTGGGGATGCTCTTCCTCGCCCAGCAAAACTTCCGTCGAGCCGACCTCACCCTCAGGGGGGTCCTCGAATCCCAGTGGATCGCAGACTCACTGGCGTTTTCCGGATCGGGAGGCTCGGGGAGCCTTAACTACCCATGGGGCGGGGTATTCTGGGCACCCACATCCGACCCGATAGGTGGAATCCTGGTTACGGCCAGCTCCCAGGGGAGGGCTGACACCACAGCATGGGCTTTCGCTCCGGAACGGGCGGCTTTCCCACCCCTTTCCTGGCCCGATTCATCGACGGGCCCGAGGGAACCATGAGGCCCGGGGCTTCGAGGACGGGGGGTATCCTCGTGGAAGCCATCGTGACTCTCCTCCTTTTGGTGCTCCTGGTGTCCACGGCGTGGAAGACCCTGGCTGGGCACAGGCAGTTGGTGATCGATCTTGCCCATCGGGCCGATGGGCTGGAAACGGTCAGGACCCTGGCCTGGATCCTGGGGGAGGAGGTATCTGAGGGCCGGCCGGGCTCGGATTGGGAGGTTGTCGAGACGGATTCGTTGAGCCTGAGAGCTTTCCGGGGGATGGGCCTGATCGAGAGTGGAGCTCGGGTGGGCCGGACGGTGACGGTGTGCTTTCGAGGGTTTCGGAGTCCCGCTCCAGAAAAAGATTCGTTGCTGATGCTTGGTGGAGATGGCCGATGGACAGCGGTAGATCTGGAACACAGAACCCGAATTGGTTCCGACTGCTCAGGCGCGGCCGGATGGTGGAGGGAAGAGTGGACGGTATCCCGGGCTTCACCCGATGCGGTTCTGGCCCGCCTGTTCGAACGGGGGAGCTATCACCTTACGGACGGGGCGTTACGGTATCGACGGGGCCTTGGTGGGAGGCAGCCCCTCACAGCCGAGGTGATCGAGACAGGTTCATTCATTTCCAGGAGTCGGCCCGGCGATCCATTCGGCTGGGAAATCACCCTCCGCTCACAGGGGCGAGGTTCCACCCCAAGGCCTAATGGCCCGGTAAGCACTCTTCCCTGGAGAGGAGGCGTATGGTAGGCAGTGGAAGAAAGGGAATGGCCCTTCCGGTCCTCCTCCTGTTAATGATGGCCCTGACCGCTATTGGCCATGGGGCGCTGGTCCTCTCCGACAGGGAGTTGCAGGCCACATGGGCCTTCCGTCATTTCCTCCGGGCCGAGACGGCGGCGAAACTCGGCCTAGCCCTGGCCTGGGCAATCCCGTCCGACACGGTAGGCGAACGGACTCCCTGGGTCGAGGAGACCCTGGTGGATGGGCAGACATCGACCGGGCTCCATTTTAAAGGGATCCGTCGATGGATCGGCCCGGAGTTCTTCCTTCTGGAGGGTGTGGGAAGAACCGAGGGTTGGAGGGGAGAGCGGAGGACCGCTTGGATCGGTTGGGTCCTTTCCCCGACCGTAAGGGTCCGTGCCCTTTTAGCGGCGGATTCATCGGGCTCGGAGATGGCCAGAGCCGGGGTCCCCCGTGGCCCAGGGGAGGAGCTCTGGAGAACCCCCCAGGGGTGGTCGACAACGGAGTGCGACCTCTTCAAAAGCTCTCAGAAGGAGCTTGACCGCGGAGCTTCCCCCGGAATGGTGGCCCCGGTTTTTGGGACGCACCGGGCCGGCATGGAAGTAGAGGACCCGGGCCCCTCCCTGGGCCTGCTCTCCCTATCACGGCTCCTTTTACTGTCCGAGGAATCCGAGCTTCCTCACCGTGGTGAGCCTTCTTCCGACGGGTCCCGTGGGTGTCCCCCGGACGATGATCCAGTCTTCCTGGGTAGTACCGGGGACATCCTGCTCCGTAACGGTCGACACTGTGGGCTGTTAGTCACAGCCGGGGACTTACGCTTGGCCGGCGACTCGCGATTTCAGGGTTTAGCTGTCGTCGGAGGTGACCTTATCCTCGAAAACGGAGGAGATTTTGAAGGTCTCGCGGAGGTCAGAAACAGATTTTTCCAAGCAGAAGACGCCTCGTTTCGGCCATCACTTTGTCCGGTTTTGAGAGCACTTGCCGAGATTCCGACTTTGCAAAAACCGATCATGGTCGAGTCGGAGCTGAAGATGCCTCCAAACCGGGTGCCGTAGTAGGCATTTTTTTCCCCGACCCGGAAAGATCTTTCCCCTTTCGGACCGGTAATGGGCGTAAGTAGGCCCTCCTGATTCTCTGAACGGTGGCACGGATCTCGTATCTGAGCCCTGGAAAGACCTCGTTCCTGGTGTGACAGATTCACTGCAACCAGAGGTTCCCATTGAGCACCCTCTTCCACGCCCTCTCCATGGGGGATCCGGCCCCCTGATCAGCGGGAATTCCCTGGTTCGGCTCTACTCGAGTCTCCTTCAGACAGGCGATTTATTTTCGAGATAAAAACAGTGTTCCAAACCACGAATCGTAGAAGGCCTGACTTGGGAAAAACGCTCGAAGAAAAAAAAATGAAATACCAGAGGCAAAGGAGTGCAAAACCCCGATAAACAAATGATTTATGAGATTTTTTTAAATCAAATGTTTACTAATTTTTTGCCTTTTTTAGGGAGCTTGGGAATCCTTGACAAGCCTTGGTTTTGAGTGGTACTCTGGACCCATTATTTTGGGGGTAACCTCGTCCCCTCCTCTTTGGGTAATCTGAAAATGGGCCTTTTCGGTAAGAAGACCTCGGTGGGGCTCGACATCGGCAGTGGTTTCGTGAAAATGGTGGAAGTCGACCACTCCGGTGATCAACCCGAGGTAGCACGAGTGGCCATCGAACCCCTCCTTCCCGACGCCATCGTTGAAGGGGAGGTCATGGACCCCGGTCTGGTGGCCGACACGATCAGAAGCCTCTTCGAGACTTTGGCGATCAAGGGGCGGGACGTTGTCACTGCGGTGGGCGGCCACGATGTGATCATCAAGAAGATCGAGATGGACCGGATGAAGGAATCCGACGCCCGAGAGGTCATCCGCTGGGAAGCCGAACAGCACGTGCCCTTTGACATCAAAAGTGTCGAATTGGACTTCCAGATTCTGAACCCGCTGGACGATGGCCTCCAAATGGAGGTCATTCTCGTGGCGGCGAAGAAGGAGTTGGTCGACAACAAACTGGCTCTGTTGGCAGACGCAGGCTTGGCAGCGTCGGTGATCGACGTGGACGCCTTCGCTCTCCACAACGCTTTTGAGAGGAACTACCCCGAGGCCATGGAGGGAATCGTAGCCTTGGTGAACGTGG
Organism: Gemmatimonadota bacterium; assembly: GCA_013043565.1. Classification (GTDB taxonomy): domain Bacteria; phylum Gemmatimonadota; class Gemmatimonadetes; order Longimicrobiales; family Gaopeijiaceae; genus JABDNZ01. The sequence continues at coordinate 10,491 of JABDNZ010000336.1, forward strand.
GGCACGAAGTCACGAATGTGAACATCCTCGAAGAAGGAGTTCCCATTCTAACGAGGGATATCCCCTTCGGCTCCCGGCGGGTTCGGGAGGACCTTCAAAGGGAGCGGGGACTCACCGCTGAGAAGGCGGAAGATGTGGTTCAGGGTAGGGAGGACATCGAAGACCTGGCGCATTTCGTCGGCCAGAGTGCCGACGAGGTCGCAGTCGGGATCGAGCGTGCCTCGGCCTTCCTGATGACCCGTCAATCCGGAGAGGGCTTGGGCGCCGTTTATTTGAGCGGTGGTGGCTCTCGAATTCCGGGCATGACCAGTGCTCTTGCCGAACGCATGAATGTGGAGACCCACCAGGTGAACCCCTTTGAGCGGACACCGGTGAGGCCGGGTGCGGCGGTGAACCTCAATCTGGAGGAAGCGGCTCCCATGCTCCTCCTTCCCCTGGGCCTGGCCCTCAGGGCATAGGCCAGAGGTGATGGAAACTTGATCGAGGTCAATCTACAACCGGGTGGAAAGAAACGGGGTACTCGAGGCCCTAAGCTCTCCTTTTCCCTCCCTTCCATGGGAGGGTTCGGCCGTGACCGCTGGGTTCTGGGGTCATCGGTGGTGGTTATCGCGGCAGCAGCCGTTTGCGGTTGGTGGTATAAAACCGTGACCAGCAGGGCCGTGGAGCTTCAGGTCCAGATCGAGGATGCTCGGGCCGACTCGGCCCGCTACGCCGATCTTATCCAACAGAATGACGCCCTTCTGGCGCGGAGAGATTCCATCGCCCAGCGGGTCCAAATCATCCAGGAGATCGATGGGGACCGGTATGTCTGGCCCCACATCATGGACGAGGTGGCAAGGGCTCTTCCCGAATACACGTGGCTGACGGAGATGCTTCAGGTCTCACTTGGGGACCAGCTCCAGTTCAGACTGGTGGGCAGAGTCGGGAATACCTTCGCCCTCACCCAGTTCATGGAGAACCTGGAGGCCTCGCTGTTTGTTCGAGGAGTCCGGCTCCTCAGTACAGACCAGGTCATCGATGAAATCGGAGAGACAGGCATCAGGAGGGTCGTATACGAGTTCCAACTGGAGGCGTTCTTCGATCGGCCTCCCCCCGAACTCCTTGAGACCGTTCCGCTCTTCGATCCCTCTTCAGCGGGCCCTTAGGCCAACCGGGTTGAATCATGGCTTTAATTCCTAGCGAACCGAAGCAGAGGGGGGCTCTGCTGATAGGCATCCTGGCGGTTGGGCTGCTCTATCTTTTTTGGTCGTACTGGTACACCCCCAAGCAACTCGAGGTCGCGGACCTTGAGGCCCAGTTCGGCCAGTTGGAGTTCAATAACCAGAGGGCACAGATCATCTCCGCCAGAGGCGGCACGGAACTCCAGGAGAAGTTGGCCCTCTACGAGCGCCACGTTGGTCAACTGGAACGCCTCATCCCTCAGCAAGAAGAGTTCGTGGCTCTCCTGAACGACATCACTGCGGAGAGTCGGCGGCAGGGCGTGATGTTGACGAGTCTCAGTCCGGAGGCGGAGGAGGTAGGGGCCTTTTATACGAAGGAGAGTTATGAGATCCAGGTGGTTGGGGACTTCCACGACCTCGGAAGGTTCTTGGGAACCATTGCTTCGCTTCCAAGGATCGTGACCCCCATGGACCTGGATCTAGCGCCCTTTGAGGGGGATGTAGAACTCCTGAGCATGGAATTCGAAGCACCCCTCGTCGCTTCCCTTCGCATCCAGACCTACATCCTCCCGGCTTTCGGGGCCCCGCCCCCTGTCGAGGGAGGCGAGGGTCAGGTGGGAATCACACAATGATCCGGCTTCACCTGTTTTTTCCGGTTATCCTTGCCGCGGCCATTTGCTGCGTAGTCCCCGGTGGACTTGTCGAGGCACAGGAGCCGCCGCCAACGCCTCCCCCTGCCGAAGTCCCGGATTCCCTGGACTTGGTGTTCGAGCGGGAAGCCTTCTTTTATCCCCGGTATGAGCGCCGGAATCCCTTCCTCCCGCTGACGGCCGGAGATGAGTTTGGACCCAGGTTCGAGGAAATCGAACTCACCGGGATCATCTTCTCGATGGACCCTCGGCGGTCCGTCGCCATGTTCGGCGTTCGAGCGGTTCCGGAAGCGGATGTGCCTGGAGCTAGATCATACCGAGTCCGACGAGGTGACACCTTGGGGAACGTTCGAATCCTAGAAATCCAAGAGACGCGCGTAGTCGTGCTGGTTGAAGAATTCGGCATGACTGAACAGCGCATCCTGGAGCTGAAGCGACCTGGTCAAGGAGGCCTCTGATGCCCTCGATTCTATCCCTTTTGGTTGGTGTCCTCCTGGGGTCTGGGGGCCCCGTGACCGGGTTGGCGGTCCAACCAGCCCCGGACCAGACCGAGGTCATCATATCCATGGAAGGGCAGGCCGAATTTCGGGACTTCACCATGGAAGGCCCGAGTCGCTTGATCGTGGATGTCCTGGGGGCGGAACACGCGCTACCGGGTGAAAACTTCCTTGGCATCGACCGAGGAGGGGTCCGCTCCATCCGGACGAGCCAGTATTCCGACCAGATCGTCAGGGTGGTGATCGAGTTGGATGCGGTAGTGGGCTACCGTGTCCTCCAGGGCGAAGGCGGGCTTCGTGTGGTCATGGAGAACTCCGGTGGGGCTTTTCCTCCCTGGGCCACTGAACCGGCTGCCCCGCAGCAGCAACTGGGAGAGACCGTTTCCTCGGGTGTGTCTCCAACGGCATCAGCCCCCCAGGAGGCCGATCGGATCACCGTCAACTTTTACCAAGCGAGCGTCGAGGACGTCCTTTTTCAGTTCGCTGAGTTCTCCGGTCGATCCATCGTGCCGGGAACCGGAGTCGATGCGGTGATCTCGGCGGGTATCCGGGACCAGCCTTGGGACCAGGCTCTCGAGGAGATCCTGAGGGCTTATGGATATGCCGCTGTTGAAACCGAGTCGGGTATCATCAGGGTCGAGGACCTCGAGACCCTGAAACTACGGGAGACCAACGAACCCGTTTACACCCGGGCATACACGGTCAACTACTCAACCGCCGCTGAGATCGAGCAGGCCGTCGGGGCATTTATTACCCCAGAGCGGGGCCGCATCGCCATCAACCCGTCCACAAATACCGTGATCGTGACGGACGTTACCAGGGTTCTGGAATCCGTTGGGGACCTCATTTCAGAGCTCGACAGGGAGACGCCTCAGGTTTCCATCTCGGCCAAGATCATGTTCGTCAACCGTACGGACCTGAACGAGTTCGGCGTGACGTACGACCTCAAAGACTCGGAGGGTAACCAGCTGAACACGTTGACTCCGGGGGCCATCGATTCCGATGGCGACGGGGTCCTGGAACTGCCGGGAGAACAGGTGGATGTGGGTACAGACGTGATCTCTCTGGGCGGTAGCTCCATCGCGGCTCTCGGAAACGCGAAGTCGAAACTTCCGGCCCCCAGCCTGACCCTTCTTACCAGTCTCGTCGTCGGCCGGCACACCCTCATCAACTTCATCGAGGCTCTGGAGTCCATGAACATGACGACCGTCGAGGCTGAACCCAGCGTCACGGTGATGGACAACCAGACCGCTCGGTTGGGCGTGGGCGAGGAAACACCCATCCGGGTGGTGGACGCCCAGGCCGGTGCGGGTGGGCAGGCCGGGGGGTTCCCAACGGCCCAGGTCGAAACCAGGGAGACAGGGATCATCCTGGACGCCACGCCTCACGTGACGGAGAGTGGGAAGATCACCCTCCAGCTCAGGGCCGAAAGGTCTGCGGCAGTCCTGGCCGAGTCCGACGCGGGCTTCATCTTCCAACAACAGTACGCCGAATCCAGGGTCATCGTGGAGGACGGCGAGACCGTCGTCATTGGTGGACTCACAGTGAGTGAGACGACGGAAGTTCGAGCTGGAATCCCTCTTCTGATGGACGTGCCTCTCATCGGTCGCCTTTTCCGCGTGACCCGTGAGGAGAAGATCCAGCGTGACCTCATCATTCTCGTCACCCCGACCATCGTTCGGGGTGGGCAGAATTAGGAAAGGGCCAGGGAGGAACCAAATGTCTCAAGGCATTCGCGACCGAAGGCGCCTCCTGCGGTATGTAAGCGGGATGGTTGCCCTGGCTGCTCTATGGTCCTGTGACGGCCAAAACGCTTTTTCCCCGGGAGGCATCGGTACCGATGGCCTCGCCCCAGACGTGGAGATTCAGACTCCCCGGCAACCTGCTGCGCGGCCGGTAGGTGACTCCGTCCTCATTACGGCTCGCACATGGGATGACACCGGCGTGGACTCCGTTCTTCTAGCAGGAGTTTCATTCCGAGGCGATGAGAATCTGGGGACCGATACCACGGTCCTTCGTTATCTCTCCAAGATGGTCCGGTTCCCAGGAGGGGTTCAGGACACGACGGTCAGCCGTCACCTGGTTGCGACCCCGGATACCACGCGTGAATCGTCTGTGCTTTTTGCCATTGCGTACGATTCAAACGGAAACCTCTCCGCAGACACGGTCTCCCTTACCATCGGGGGGCCCAGAGTCACCTTCCTCACTCTGGAAGACAACCAGCAGATCCAGGCTGGCCTGAGCCTCAATCTGCAGGTGGAGGCCGCTGATCCCGAGGGGATTCTTGATTTGGCGATCACGATCGAAGGTGTCTTCGATGCCGAAATCGAAGTCCCCTTTGGCACCCCGCCACTCGAGGTCGTGGTGGACACCTCTGTCGTCATTCCGCCGAATATCACCGGTGAAATCCAGGTGACCGCTACGGCCCGTAATGGCCTGGCCGTCTCCGGACAGGATGGTCCGGTCACCCTTGAGATCGTGGACTTCGAGATCGGGGATGAGACGCCTCCCGCTTTGTCCGTGGCGACCAACTCCACACCCCGGTTGGAACTCGACGATCCCCTTTCCGTCGTGGTGACGGGATCCGACAACATTCAGGGGAGTGGCATCGCCCGTGTCGGCTATACGGTGAGAGCGATCTCGCCGAAGCGTGGAGTCGCCCTGGTCCAGACCGGGGAACAGTCGTTCAACCCGGCCCGAACAGGGAATGTCTCCGTCGAGTTCGACTTTATTCCCTTCAACGTAGACGAGCTTAGCCTTCCCGACACGATGACCTTCGAAGTCACGGGTTGGGCCGTGGATGCCGACGGAAACTGCGCGGCAGCGGTGGAGGACGGAGATCCGGTTTCCTTCCCCTGCGTGGCGTTGTCCGGGGGCCAGATCGGTGCCGATGGGCGATCCGGAGCCCCCTTCGACCGCGTGGTCGTCTCGGGCCGGACGGTGGAACTCCCCACCGGAGGCCTCATCATGGATGCCGCCGTGGACACTCTCAGGAGGAACCTGCTCCTGACCAACATGGGCAGGAACCGGGTGGAGGTGTTCCGTCTGGATACCGAAACCTTCGGAGCTGCCATCGGGGTTGGCTCGGAGCCGTGGGGCCTGACCATGGATCGGAGCGGCAACCAGCTATTGGTGGCCAACTCCGGCGGGACGAACGTATCAATCGTCGATCTGGAGCAGGAACGGGAGCTGGAGCAACAACGGTTCTTCGCCCCGGATGCTATCATCTATGATCTGGAGTTGAAGGACGGTGACAGTGGGATCCAGTTCCTACTGTATCCATTCCCGACACCCGAATCGCCGTCATTCAGCGATCGACCCCAGTACATCGCCGTGGACTCCTTCGGCAACTACGTATACTCGACCCGAACCACGTTCGTAGGAGACATTGGTACGGCGAGGAAAGCGTATTTCCCGGAGGGAGCGGACCGGTCCGAGGTGAAGCTCTTTGTTGAGCACGGGCAGAACGAGTTGGCCGAAGACTTCTGGGCGTTCGCCCATGTCGACAGCATCGGGGTGGGCTTCGAGGAGGTCTTTCCCGGGGTCTTTTATGCGGGTTTGACACTCTTCGACCACGTTCCCGGGTTCCCCGACTCCACCATCTCGGCTACGGCCAATATCACCGAAGTCGACCCGGTGGAAAACGCCTGGGCAAGGTTGGTCGGGAAGGGATCCGATGCCTATGTCGACGCCGGGGCTCGCTGGAATATCCCGTCGTTCGGATTC
>JABDNZ010000337.1 GCA_013043565.1 Gemmatimonadota bacterium
GGGGGCCGTCCATATACCGCTCTCTTATTAGCTCTGAGCGCCCGCAGGCTCAACCTCCACCCAGGACACCAATCCCGGTGTGGAAGCCGATGACAACCCCGGCGTTATGGATCAAGCCGAATTCGGCGTCGTCCGGATTTGCCGGGTCGAAGGGGGAGGAAAACTGGATATGATCCCTTCCCTCCAGCCGAACGATGAGAGGCCCTTCGCCCCAATGCCAGGGAGTGAGAATGTCGAAGCCAAGACTGGCCGAAGCCACCAGGTTAAACTTTTCCTCCCCCGGGTAGTTCGCACCAGCCTGATCAAAAGTCGTGGCAGGACCGTCGCCGAGGCCCCAGTTGATGAAGCCCACGCCACCACTGACGAAGGGCAGGACGGTCTTGTCGGGGCCGGGTGCTATGGGTCGTAGCATCAGGCCAATGTCACCCATCAAGACGCGGATTTCCCGATCACCTTGGACCCACGGAAGGGTCGGCCTGGAGAAGCCACCGCGGGCCCTGAACCCGACGTTTCCGGTTCCAAACCACCGGTCGTAATGGATGCTGACGAGCCAGGTCATATCAGGCTTGAGCTCCACGCTGCTATCACCTGTAGCCGCCCCGTCGTTCAGTCCGGTGTTGATGAGCACACCTGCGTTCCATCCGGCAGATGAATCATACCCCTGCGCAAGCGCCGGTGAAGCCGATGCAATCCAAATGCACGTGATCGTGACGGCAGAAATGAGATAACGTCGCATGTCGTTCCTCTGTTTTCTCAGCTCTTGAAGAAAGGCCTGGGTCTAGAACACATCGTCGATGTCCCGCCTACGGACGTCCACCACAACCACCCCACCCCCGTCGGTGATCCCATAAAGCTTCACGACCACGCAATCGTCGCCGACGCAAGCTCCCCCGGCCCCATCGTTGTCGGTGGGGAGAGGGGGACCCGCCTTGAGGGGCCCAACGATCATATCTCGGATGTGGAGCTCACCTCTTTGTGTGAAGTGGGTCGTATCCAGGATCCGAATTGTATAGTCGGCCTGACCCACAAAACTGAGGGTGTTTTCGGACGAGGGTGTCGCCGGGGTAAAGCTCGGATGGTAAGGGTGCAGGGCCGCCCCAGCCCCACCATTGACGGTGGTGGGAACCGATCCCTGGAGCCTGAGATCCGTGCTCCAGTAGTAAGAGGCATCATTTCCTCGCGCTGCTCCCAGGGTGCCGTCCACGTTCAGGTCCAATCCGGTGACGCGCTCCGATGCGTTGTTCAGAAGATCCGCAACCAGGAGCCGGCGATGGATCTTGGCCGCAGAGGCATCCCAGAGGGTGATCCGGCCGGCTTCTTCATCTCCGGTTCCACCCTCACCGAATGCCACCCATTCCCGGTCACCCGAGGCAGTGACAAACGTCGTATCCTGAAGGGCCAGCCGCTCCAGCACCCAGGCGCCTTGGATCCAGAAGATGTCGGAGTCGGGGTTTGCCGACATGGCCGCGAGGGCAGCTTCGATGGTCAGCACTCCCGAACTCACCGTGACGGCAGGAAATCCGACCTTGTGATCGTGTATCTCGATGAGGTCGTCCCCCCCCGTCACCCTGTAGATGTCCACGCTGTCGACATGGGCAATAGAGAACTTCGTGGAGTCGTAGACGACATCTGCCGGAAGGAGGAGGATCTTCGCCTCAGGCGCCGTCCATCCGGGTTCCTTCGTCACCACTCGGATGGTCCCATCCGTTGCGGACGCTGTCGGCTTGGTGGAATAGAGGAGTCTGTCCATCGCGTCCCGTGCAATGAACTGCGGCCTGTCGCTGAAGTCGTAGAAAACGCCGTCGAGCTTCTCGAGGCTGTCTGTACCCTCTACAGTCCGGGTGACCTCGAAGAGAGGGGTATTCTGAGTCACATAACGTCGGGCCAGGTCTTCCCTTGGCGCCCCTATGAGCGAAACGAACGAGATGCTGGTCCCACCAGAGTTCGCCACGAAAAGGCTGTCCCCACCCTGGCTGATATCCAGACCCCAGGGATCGGCTCCGACAAAGATCTCTGAACCCCATGTGCCCGGGTCAGCTTCCAATGTCTGGATTCGGTTCCTGGTCAGGTTCGATACGTAGACCCTGGACCGAAGCGTATCGATAAGGAGATCGGCAAGCGTTCCGCCGCCGGGCGTCGGAGAGGTCCGGCCGGTTACGGCGATAACCTCCTGGCCCCCGGTCACAGCATTCGCGATCACATAATCGGTGCCACCGATCGGAACGGTGGAGCAGGAGACCTCGTTGGTGAATTCTTCTTCAACCGCCCCCCCACAGTTTCCTTCGTTGTCGTATGCAATCCCGAAGAAAACGATGTTGAGGGTGTCCGGGAGTGACTCGGGATCCACAAAAGGAGGACTGAAGGAGAACTCGCTAACCGCCGTGTCGGATGCCTGGCCCACAAACGCGTCCGTGGGATTCAGAACCAGCGTGTCCACTCGGCTGGTATTGGTCACGATGGCGGTGAGGCCGGTGCTGGCGATCCCCGAACCTCCAGGGTTGTCAAAGGCCCGCACGGTCGCCCGCATCAGGTCCGTCATCTCCATCCTGGGGGGGACCTGGAGAGAAAGGCTCACCGACGGTTGGAGCCCATCTACGGTGGTAATGGAGATACCCACGTTGTCTGCCTGTCCTTGAACCCCCTGCGTGTTCACGGCGTTCGCAGCAATTTGGATATTTCCGAGGGCGTCCGCCGGCACTGTGAAGGCCGTGTCGGCCTGGACCTCCGTGCCCGGCGGGACGAACTGGATCGTGATGGTCTCGGTCACGGCCCCGGTGATGCGGACGGTGATCGTGGAAACCCCTTCGGCATCGGTCGCAGACAGTTGGATGGGCACCCTCTGCCCGGCCTGAACCTGCGCGCCGTCTGTCGGAGAGTCCACAGAGATTTCAGGCGGATCGACATCCGCCGGCACCGCATCGTAGAGCGTGTCACCATCACACCCGGAGAGAGACGTGGCTGCTCCGAGAAGCAAGAGGCTCATCAGCCGCCCGTAAAGGCGGCGAGGCTCGAAAATCCGGCCTTCGCCCATTCGATCCTCCCTGAGGTCGAAGCTACTGGTCAGGTTGCTGAAGATGCATCCCGGCCTGGGAGATCGATCCCAGGCACGGAGAAATACATCCGTTTAGGTTTGGCAAGAACCAAGCCACCGGAGAAAACCCCAAAAAACCTCGTCGAATGGGCTATTCCTCCAGGGCGACAGGAGGGTTTGAAACCCGGGGGATACTGCTCCTTCGCCAAGGGGTTGGCGGAGGGCTCCTATCTACCGAAATCACCTGGACAACTTGAAAAAACCCTTGTTGCCGGGCCTTTTCCCCCGGGATAGTGGACAAAACGGCGGCGACCGACAGGACTAGAGGTCGGTCCGCCGTGTTGCAAAGGCGCAACAGGAACCATCGGCTGGTCGATCCTCCAGGTCCGGACACCTCGAATGGAAAGGCCCTTTACACCTCCCCAAGATCCAAGGGCCAGTCCAGTGGAAAGTCTTTTTACAGCCCTGGGACTCCCCGAAGCTCCCTACCGTGCGGTGATCTCCACCAAGCCTGCTTGCTCCATCGCTCCTATGTAAGCAGCCACGTCCTCCAATTCCACATCCGGAGTATCAGGCGTAAGCACATAGGCGAACTTCCAAGGATCCGAGGACGTGGTCACATGGCCGTACTCCGCCCGGACCAGTCTCCAGATCTCTGCGATGCTTCGAGACCCGTCGACGAACCACTGGATCTCCGTCGAGGCCAGCCTTGGAAGGCTCATGCCCCTTGGGAGTAGCTGCCGCAAGCGAGATGAAGCGTCCCGAGACTCCGACGTGTAGAAGTTGAACCTTCTCCGGGGGACCAGCCTATCCAACTCCTCTTCCCGATCGGTGGCTTGGAGGGCCCTGGGTGTGGCACCAACCTCATCAGCCCTCGCTCGATACACCCGCTCGAGTTTCTGGTACTGAAGATCCCGGGCGGCCGCCAAATTCTCGGTGAGAGCGGACAGGAGCTCTTTCACCTCATCCGCATCCGAAAGGTCCGTCACGGAAGCCAACCCGCCCCTCCCACGGTGGAAGGCCCCGTAGACTTTGTTGCGAGCCGCCTTGTACCTCTCGTGCAGCATATCGGCGTCGACATCGAGCAACCGAACGGCCTGCCGGCCTACCTCCGCCATCCACATCTCACCGTTGGCCGCCACCTCCCAAGCGAGATCCATGGCCTCATCTGCTCCGGCATTCGCCAGGTAGTAGAAGGAGGAAGCCCCGATGAAACCGGTCCGCTTCATCTCCGTTGGATCGGTACGTTCGGCGACGTCACCACTTGAGTGGTAGAAGTTGTCGGGCCAATGGTTGAACTGCATTGCCGGGATGCCGGCGTCCAGAAATACCACATGGTCACTGGCGCTGATAAAGGGGACCATCCGGTAATTGAACGGCCCGTTGTTCCCAGTCTGTGTGCGGATCTCGGTCTGATCGGCAAACCGAAGGAGGTCCCCGATCAGGTCGTTGAGATAACTCGGGCGCGAGTCCGGAGTCATCTTCATTCGCAGATAACTGTCGGTCTCCTCCAGGTCTTCACCCGGCATATCGTAGTTCATGGCCGCGATGATCCGGTCTTCCAGCTCCGGGTTCGCATACATGAAAGCCCGGGATCCGGAGATCTCCGGCACCCATAGGAACCTGATCGTTCTCCTGGGTTGGGGAAGCTCCCCCCGTCGGATCAGCTCGGCCAGAGCCCGTCCGATCTCCAGAGTGACGGCTACCCCGCTACAGTTATCCGCCCCGCCTGGAGTCGGAGGACGTTCAAAGAGGTGAGAAACGATCATCAGCTCCCCGGCATTCGGGTCGGTGCCTGGGATGGCGGCCGATACCACATTCATCCGACCCGGTACTCGCCCGGTCCTGACCTTCGCTCGGAGGACCACTTTCCGGCCCCGCTCCAGGAGGTTCCTGAGCTCGGTGAATTGTCGAAGGGAGAGGTTGAAGCCGAACCCGGGGTTCTCTTCCGAAGCACCGACCGAGGCCCACCCGATCTGGTCCAGCGTGTACCCGGCACGGTCCCGACTCACTCCCGAGCTTCCCGTCCCCAGGGCTCCCGCGGCTCCGAATCTCCCGACGGCGGCGGAAAAAACCGACCCGACGGATGTGTTCCCCAGAACGATCTTCCCGGCAAGGTCCTTCCCGGCATAGTCGGCCGGAGTCCCAGCGCCTACGTAGACAAGTTCCGCTTGCACATCGCTGTCGGTGCTCCCAGAGGCCAGCGCTGCCGGCACCATTGTCAGCGAAGCGATCTTCTTCTGGATGGGTTCGACCATCCACAAGTCACCCACATCCGGGACCCACGCATCACCCGACGGGAAGTAATCCACCCGCACATCTTGGAGACCAAAACGCGTCGCCATCTCCTCCATGTATTCGGTCTCCATGTAGGTCTGGGCATACTCCTCCACCGGTCGTTGCCGGTTGAGAGCCAGGACCTGCACATGGGAATAGGCCAGCTCACCCGAATACTCCAACAGGATCGGTGTCCTGATTTCTTCTGGTACCACCGATCGGTCCGCGGCGATCTGAGCATGAACAGGAAGAGAGAAGCCGAAGATCAGGGTCGAGAAGGTCAAAGCCGGGACATGCCGAAGAAGAGAACTCATGGTCACCTGCCATCTGGAAGGGTCTGAGAAACGGGGGAAGTGATCGAGTCCAACTCCTCGTCCAACGTCTTTACCGCCACCAACAAGGTCCGTACGGCATTCAGGAAGAACGCCGGTTCCACGGCCTCGAACTCGTCGGAGGCCCTGTGGTAGTCCGGGTGATCCTCGACACCAAAATAGAGGAAGGGAATCCCCTCGGCGTGAAAGGCACGATGGTCAGAGGATCCCGTCCAGTCCTGCATCCCCTCGACGCCCCGCTGATCATGGCCAAACCGAAGCACAACCGGAGAGCGCGGAACCACCTTCTCCATCAGGGGCCGAAGCCGGGGATAATGGTGGGTCCCGGCGATGAAGAGGAGAGAATCGCTTCGTGCCACCATGTCTAGGTTCACGTTCAAGGCTATCCCTTCCGGCCACCCGGCCTCGACGAAGGCGTAGGCTCCTCGAAGGCCCATCTCCTCGGCATCCACCAAGGCGAAGACCATCCTGTGCCTGGGTGGGTACCGAGCGAAATACCGAGCCAAAGACATGACCGCCACGGTCCCGGATGCATTGTCGTCGGCACCGTTGAAGATGGAGTCTCCTTCGGCTTCGGCCGGCGTTCCCGGCCGGGGAGCCCGAATCCCCAGATGATCGAAATGGGCCGTGAGCACAATGGCGCCCAGGGAGGGATCCCGACCCTCGACGAACCCGACCACGTTCGCCCCTCGAGTTACCTGCGTCGGGTCCCGGCGGCCTGAGAACTCAAAGGGCTGGAGATGCCCCGTGGGAGGGGGTTCGAGGCCCGCCGCCTCGAGCCGGGACCGGATGTATCCCTGAGCCAGAGCGCCCCCTCTGGTGCCGGTCCTCCTACCCTCCAACGAGTCATGGGAGAGGATTTCAAGGTCCGCGAGGATCTGGGTGGAATCTCCGGCCACGAAGGAATCGGGATCCCCACCGGACTGGTCGGGTACTCCCGCACCGTCTGCAGGTCCGCATGCCCAAGCCCCCGCGAGGAAGGGAAGGCTCAGGAGGATCGGCGGGATCTTCATGTACGGCCTTTCACCAGAAGTTTCGATGAGAACAGCATCATCGGCGTCGGGGCCCGACCTGGCAATCCCGGGACAGTGTTCCTGCAGGGCCCCGGGTCGGTCTCGGAACCCTTTCGGACAGCTCTGGATTCTCTTAGGGAACGTCAGTCACAATGAATG
>JABDNZ010000341.1 GCA_013043565.1 Gemmatimonadota bacterium
GGCCGTTCCCACTTCTTCCAGCTCCTCCGCGACTTTCTCGAAGGCCCCGCGGGCATCACTCCAATCGAAGCCCACGCCACTCACCCGATCCTGGATCCGATGAGCTTTGAGAAGCGGATCCAAACCCTTTGCGAGGCCGTGTAACACCCGGGTGCCCTCCCCCCGCTCCCGCACCTTCATCTCCTCCCAATCCTGCTTCTCCCCGAGTCCGAAGAGGTGGGGGTGCCGGGCCTTCATCTTCTCTTCCAGCCGCCGGGTTACACTCTCTCGGGTGAAGTGCCCTTCCTCCTCACCCACCACCACCTGAAAAGCGAGGTTCAGGAGGAGATCTCCCAGTTCCCCCTCCAGGTCCTCCGGATCCTGGGCCCGGATCGCGTCAACGACCTCCTGTGCCTCTTCAAGGAGATGGGGAATGAGAGATTCAGGGGTCTGGGCCGCATCCCAGGGACAGCGTTCCCTGAGGAACGAGACCATGGTCAGGGCCCGATCCAGGACCCCTTCCGGTCCGGTTGTGGGGGGGAGGGGAGGGTGGTCGGCTTTTCCAGGTGGCACCCGGCCTTCGTCGCCGCAGGAGTCAGTCATGAGCTTCGAGTCTCGATCATGCCTTGATCGCCTTGGTTTTCGGGGGAGAGAGGCCCCTTGGCGCCCCTTGCTGTGTCGGTCTTTTTTCGCATCTTTCGACCACCATGTCAACCGACGAGCGGGCCAGGGCCTGGGTGGACGTATCCCCGTCCGCCCTCCAGGAGAACCTCCAGACGATTCGGAAGTCCGTCGGGCCCGAGGTCCGGATCCTCCCCATGGTGAAGGCCGACGCCTACGGCCTGGGCGTGAAGGAAGCATTCGGCGCCCTGGAGCCCATGGACCCCTGGGGTTACGGAGTTGCTGCGGTGGAAGAGGGTTTGGAGCTCCGGGAGATCGGAGCGTCCAGGCCCATCCTGATCTGTAGCCCCGTTCCCATGGAGTCCTATATCGACGCGGTCGAATCCGGCTTGACCCCCAGCGTGTCCGACCTGGATGGGCTGTTGGCCCTTCGGACGGCCTGCCGCGACCTGGGGAGGCGAGCTCGTTTTCACCTGGAGATCGACACGGGCATAGGTCGGGCGGGACTGGATTGGAGACGGGTCGCAGAGTGGGGCCCCAAACTCGATGACATCGTGGATTCCAGTTTGATCTGGGAGGGATGTTACACCCATTTCCACTCCGCCGATGGGCTGGACGAGGGTTCCCTGGACGATCAGTGGCGGAGGCTCCAGGAAACGGTGGCCCGGCTCCCGTCGAGACCGGGCGCCTCGTTCGTTCATGCCTGCAACAGCCCCGGGGCTCTCCGTAGGGCCGACCTGGCGGGCGACATGGTTCGGCCGGGGATCTTTCTTTACGGCGGGGTGGCGGGTGCCGGGTTGCCGGCGCCGACCCCGGTGGCATCTCTCCGGGCCAGGATCGTTCTTCTCAAGGAGGCCTCCCCCGGCTCTACCGTCGGGTATGGTTCGACTCATACCGCTTCAGGTCCGGAACGATGGGCCACGGCGGCCATCGGCTACGGAGATGGGCTGCCGAGGCTCCTGGGCAACCTGGGTGAAGGGGTGGTTCGGGGTAAGCGGGCCCCCATCATCGGGAGGATCTCCATGGATGTCACGGTGTTGGACGTGACGGGTGTTCCCGATACAGGACTGGGGGATGTTGTTACCTTTTTCGGTCGGTCCGAAGGTGAGGAGATCTCCGTGGAGGAGGTCGCGGACCATGCACAAACCATCAACTATGAGATCCTGACGGGGTTGACCCGCCGGGTGCCCAGGATCTGGACGGACGATGTCGGGTATTGAAGAGGTTCTGGCCAAAGCCAGGGAATTCCAGGAAAGGGCCTACGCGCCCTACTCCGGCTTCAGAGTAGGTGCGGTTCTCGAGGCGGAGGGTGGGGCCTTGTATGGCGGGTGCAACGTTGAGAACGCCTCGCTGGGTCTAACACTTTGTGCTGAGCGATCCGCAGTCGTGGCGGCGGTGGCGGCCGGCGACCGGGCCTTCCGCCGATTGGTGTTGGTGACCGACGGGGATGAGGCGATCCCGCCGTGCGGAGCTTGCCGGGAGGTCCTGGCGGAGTTTTCCCCGGATCTTCCCATCGTGTCGTTCGCGGGTGACGCCCGGAGAGAGTGGACCTTGAGTGAGCTATTGCCTCGGCCGTTCCAATTGGCCGACCCGAGGGGATGATTCCCTGATACATATGACTAACTGGTTGAAACGATCGGCGTGGACCGGGCTGACCGCCTTGGGGTTCTGGACCCTCCTGGGCTGCCAGGAGGAGATCGTCGCGATTCTGGAAGGGGACCTGGTCCCGGTGGAAGCCGTGACCGTGGAGGTGGTGCTTCCGTTCCATGAGTTCGCCGAGAACCTGGAGGCTTGGGGTGGATACGGTCAGCCCTATCAGCTGACGACGGACGTGATCGCAAATGCCTTCGAGGGGAGCCTGGACGCTCGGGTCCTGTCCAGCTGGTTCTCCTATCCCCGGAGTGCCCAGGTCCGAGACCCTTCCGGAGTCGTCCGGACGGACACTCTCCTTACCTTCGTGGGCGGAAGACTCGTAGCCCGCTTCGACACGTTGTCCAGCGCGTTCGGCGAACAGACGGAGCTCGCCGTCGGGGCTCTTCCCCAGGAGTGGGATTTTGTAACGGCGACCTGGGAACTGGCCGTCGACACGGTGGGCGAGCGAAGGGAATGGGGAGAAGGCGGGGCCGGCCCGGTGACTCCCGTATCCACGGCGTTCTGGGAACCAGCCCAGGGTGACTCGGTGGTTTTTGAGATCGATTCCGCCGGTGTGGCCCTCTGGGGGGATTCGGCTGGGGTCCGGAAGGGAGCCCGCCTGGAGGCCCTGGAAGAGAACGTTCGATTGGAGCTCACCGACTTGGATTTGTGGCTCATCACACGGCCGAGCGTCAATCCGGACACGCTTGTGGAGTTGGAAGTGGCGACCCGATCCAGGACCTTTGTGTATTCTCCCCAGCTGCAGGCACCGGAAAACGAGATTCGAATAGGGGGAGTCCCGGCCTGGCGATCTGTGTTCACCATGAACCTTCCGGAGGTTCTGAATGGTCCGGAAAGCCTTTGTCAAACCGTCCAGTGCCCACTCGAGCTAAACCCGGAGAGCCTGGTCTCTGCTTCTTTGGTCCTGACTACCCGGACTCCCCCTCCTGGTTTTTTGCCCACGGACTCCCTTTTCCTGGACATTCGGCCGGTTCTGGAGCCCTCCCGCCTACCCAAATCGCCTCTGGGTACCTCCCTTGGAGTGACCCTCGGGACTCTGCTGGAACCGGCGAAGTTCGGGGAGGAAGTGGGGTCACAAATCGAAATCCAGCTCGGCCCCTATGTGCAGAACCTGATCGGGGAGGAGGATCTTGTCGGCATAGACGTCCCGAAGACGCTGGCGCTCCTCTCCTCATTCGAGCCTTTCGCCCTCTTCCTGGCCTCGTTCGAAGGGCCGGACAGTCCCTTGGGGCCTGAGCTCAAGCTCATCCTGACCCTCGCAGACGAGGTGTTGATACGATGAGACGCTCGCTCTCGATCGCCCTCCTCGGGTTGGCCTCGGTGGCTCCGGCCTTGTCCGGCCAGTCCCTGTTTGGCAGCCAAGGCCTCGGAATGCCCATGGATCCCATGGGCGCCCGGGCAAGGGCCCTGGGCACTTTGGGCGTTGGGCTCCCTGGGCCCGCCCTGACCCCTGTGGACGTGGCATCGGCCGCCAGGATCTTCCTGCCCACGGCTCAGATCACATTGCAGCCCCAGTGGGTGGACGTCTCTTTCGGGGATCAGTCCGCTTCAACCCAGGGCACACGGTTCCCCCAACTGGGACTGGCCTATCCGGTCCCGTC
>JABDNZ010000342.1 GCA_013043565.1 Gemmatimonadota bacterium
GACGGGAACCACATTCTCAGTCCTTCGGCAGGATCGGGAAACTCGCTCCCCCAACATCCAGGTTCCTGTTGCGGTTAACGCCTCGCGGGCTGTCGGCATTCGCGAAGGGTGCGACGTTTGCCCCCGCAAGCGGTGTGACCGTAGGTGAATGGCCTGAAGGGGGCGAGCCGCGGCAGGCCCGTTGTTATACGGTTGCCAATGGGCGAGATCAATGCTGCCCCCACGCCCTCTCCGCTTTCTCAATGCCATCCCAGAAATCTCTGAACGCCTTTTCCAACGCTCTAGGTTTGCCGTGTTTGTAGTCGCGAAACGCCAAGAAGAAAGGATAATGAGCGAGAGGACCTTTAGGCCCAACCACCATGCCGTATGGGTTAGACCCTGTCTTGGGTCGATGGTGCAGATACACCCGGATCGGGAGTGTGCTCTGCTTCTCCCAATCCCGTCGCTTCGACCAATTCAGGACTTCCGCTCTATCTCCCAAATCCGGAATGACTTTCCTTTCGAAGTAAGCCTTCCAGTTTGGACTTTCGGAGTACACAAGAATCGCCACCGTCCCGCGCGAAGCATAGTCGCGCCGGAACCTGCGAACCAACCAGCCCTTTCGAAGTCTTCGGACAAAGGCAACCCCAAGGATGAATGGGGATAGCGCGAGGAGGAGCAAGCCGAAAACGACAATGCCCACGGCAACTAGAAGGAGGAGGAGGGCCGAAAAAAGAGCTGACGACCACTCCCCGATACCCTTTCCCTTCTTCTGTCTTGGCGTCATTGCTTGGGAATCCTCTCGGCTGCCTCCCGACAGCTCCCGCTCTTGAGCCCTGCGGTTTCATTCCGAGCATGAGCTTCAGAAGCAAACTTGCCCGGCATACCCAGGCCGACGTCTGTTCCGGTCGTCCTCACTCCCCCTCGGGTACCGAGATCGGTTCCCCTTTGTAACCATTGGCAACCATCTGCCACACACCCTCACTGTTCTTCTTAAGGACAAACAGTGAGTTGCCCTGCTCAATGACGGCGTTCCCACCTGGCGGAGTGAACCCCACTTCGTACTCCACCCAGGCGTAGGCGAAGTGCCCCGACCCGTCGATCCGCATGATCCTTTGGTCAAAACTGGAGACGGTGATGGTTCCAGACGTTTCTTGGGCAGCGCTCTTGCCAACCGACGCGGTCGGTTCGATGACAACGAAATCATCCGCGTAGTATGCGACCACCCCTGCGGCATCGTTCGAACCAAAAGCCTGGCCAAAACCGTCAATGACTGAACGGACTGCCGTCTCATCGGCCGGGGACAGATTTGGTGCCCACTCAGGTGTACCGGCGGTTCTTGAGCACCCAACGGTGACGGTTGCCAGGAGAACTGCAACACAGATCGTTTTCATGTGACCCTCCAGCCAGTTTGGTGAATCTATCACTTCCATCAATGCAAGGGTGCTCGATTCCGGCTCAAAGGCCGAGAACTCCCCGATGGACCGTCAACCGCCTGCTCACCCGATTTCGGTTAACGCCTCAGAAGTTGCCGGGGCGGCCTCCGTGCCGCGCTCCCCGAAGCGAGCTGTGCGAGCGAAGGCGGCAACCTTGTTGTTAGCCAACGTACGCGGCACAGCGTCGAATTGCCTCCTGGCACACCCTTGTCGGCCCTACGACTCAGGCGATCCCGACTCGGGCCTCGATCTCATGAGCAACTGCCTCAATATCCAGCTGGCTCGTGTCTATCACCGGAAGTCCAAGCGCGTGGGCCTGACCAGCCAAATAGACAGCCCAGTTCTCCATGTCACGCGTAAGCAATTCAGGCTGCTGGCGGAGTTCCGTAAGCCTATGCCGTCGTACCTCTGGGTTGCAGTCGAGAAGGACGATCAGGAACTCCAGGTCCGGGCAGTCCTCAGCCGCTTCGTTAATGAACGATGGACGGGTTTGACCCTCAATGAGGTGGAGGGGCGCATCCCTTTCGGCCAGGCTATTCACCCATTGCCTCGTTGCCCAGAGTTGCCACTCTTCTCCTCCGCCAAATACTGATTCCATCTCCTCCGCAGAGGGAACGCCGATGGTGTCGAAGTAGTGAGTATTCCCTGCCCATGGAGGGCGCGCCTCTAGGACCTGGGCAACCGCTGTCTTGCCCACTCCCGAAGCACCCACGAGGAAAACCACCCTTCTCTTTTCTCCCATCCTCGGTTCCTCAGTCTCGAGCCAGAATCACAACTCGTCCCACGCGGATGTTGGTTAACACCTCAGAAGCTGCCGGCGCGGCCTCCGTTCCGCGCTCTCCGTAGCGAGCCATGTGAGCGAAAGCGGCGACTTGCTTGTTAATTGACAGCGGTTCTTCCCCACTCCTGTGTGTAGCCTGCTTCAGAATGCTTGGCCTTCTGGTCCTAAGCAACCCGGGAAGTCACTCCGGGTCATTTCGGCCCGCCTTTAGCTCCTTGCTATGTATAACGGTATACGTTATACTTCCTCATGATTCTGTCTTTTCGCGACCGAGGGACCAGAGACGTATTCGACGCCACGAACTCCAAGGCTGCAGCGAAAGCTTGTCCTCCAGGCCTTTGGGCTGGAGCTCGGCGCCGATTGGATCAACTGAACCAAGCTCACGTTTTGGAGGACCTTAAGGTCCCGCCGGGCAACCGGCTGGAGGCCCTCAAGGGAGACAGAAGGGGACAGCACAGCATCCGAATCAACGATCAGTTTCGGATTTGCTTTCGGTGGACGGATGGCGGCCCGTCCGACGTTGAGATCGTTGAATATCACGGATGAGGAGATTTCTACCGATGCTACCAAAAAATAGGCCTCCGACTCACCCCGGCGAGATGCTTCTTGAGGAGTTCCTCAAGCCGCTCGGGATGACCCAGTCCGAACTCGCAAAGCGGATTCATGTCTCGTTTCCCCGGATCAACGAGATCATCAACGGACATCGCGGAATCACGCCAGACACGGCCCTCCGTCTTTCCCGGCTTTTCGGCACTACCCCAGAGTTTTGGCTCAACGGACAGCGAAACTGGGACCTCTGGCATGCCATGCGTTCCGACTCGGCGAAAGACATTTCTACGATCCAGTCCTTCGCCGGTTGAGGCATAGCCCTTTTCTCCTCCTGGTTCCCTCTCACACCTTCAGCGCTGTCGATTAACGCCTCGCGGGCTGCCGGCATTCGCTTGTGGGCGCGACGTTTGCATCCGCAAACGGCGTGAACGCAGCGAATGACCCGAAGGGCGCGAGCCGAAGGCGAGCCGCGGCATGACCGCTGTTATCTGAATCGGGTTAGGCTTCCCGCTGGGGCAACCATGACATCAACGATTATTGTTGAAGATGTGCCGAGCGACTCGCCACTCCCCGTCCTCGCCCTTTCTCAGAACATCCAGGTATTTTCGATCATCTCGGATCGTATCACCACCTGCCCGAGCGACTGTCCATGCAACGGCCGAGAACCGGTGGACTGCCAGATCCCCGGAGACGATTATCTCATGGGTGGTTAGGTCCGGAGCAGAGAATTCGAACCCGCTCACGAAGTCGACGATGAACGGACGGATGCTTTCGTGGCCTTGGATCGCTGGGCCGCCCGGGAACATAAGTACTGCGTCCTCGGTGTGGAATTCGAGGTAGATCTCTGCGGCGACCTCGGGATCGTCCTCCGCGGAGAAGTCTGATAGGGCCTGATCATATCGAGCCTGGATCTCTTGAACTGCCTCTTCGGGATCAGGTTCAGCCGGTGGAGCTGCGGGGGAACAAGCCTGAAGAACAACCAGGGTCGAAACACTGAGAACCCAGCTAGACGTGAACCTCATCTTGACCCCCTCTTCTTCTTCAGTTGGTGGAACTTCCCGTATTCCAACTCCGATTCAGATAACGAAAATTCGGTTCCCGGCCGGAGCCGGGCGTCTATCTGATCCCCTCTATCCTGTTGCTACCGACCGGCGAGGTCCCGGAGGGCCGGGCCCGTGGTGTTCAGGATACTGCCACACGAGTTA
>JABDNZ010000219.1 GCA_013043565.1 Gemmatimonadota bacterium
GATCATGAACAGGCCCTGAATGACCCCGATGGTGATAGCGGTCACACCGATAGGTACGACCTCCGTGACCCACCAAGTAGCCGCCAGAAGGAACAGGCCCAAACCCAGGCGACCCTCCCGGGAGAGCGGGAAGGCTTCACCCGCCGGATCCACCGCAGGGGGCGGTTCGGGAAGGAAATAGACCAACGTGAATAGGGCGATCCCAAGGAGAATGAAGATCGTCCGCTTCACGTCGAGGGAGCGCGAGGCCTTATTAGGGCTGGTTTTTCTTCTAGAAGCCCCGGCGGGCGCAGCCCCGCCAGGTGACGCCTCGGCGGTTCCCGAAGACGCATCCGTGGTCATGAATGAGCACCTCTCCTGGGTTCACCACCCCTTTTTTCGCATGATGTCGGCGACTTTTTCCTCGATCCTTTTCTCCTCCATGGCCCAGCGTCTGGTGGCTGCCAGCTCTATCTTTGCCACTAGCGTTTCGATTTCGGCGGGCTTCTCCAGGAGGTCCAGAGCCCCGATCCGGATGGCCGCCGCCGCTTGCTCCAGCGTCGCCCGGCCCGTCAGGAGTATCACCTGCAGATCCGGATTGATTTTCAGAAGTCCTTCCAAGGTTTCCAGTCCGTCCATCCCTGGCATGGCCATGTCAAGGACAATGGCGTCGAATACCCTTCCCTCGGCCGCATCGAGGGCCGCTTTACCTTCGTGAGCCTTGACGACATGAAGTCCACGAGCCTCGAGACGATCTGCCAGAGCCTCGACGAACTCCACCTCGTCGTCCACCAGGAGGACTGTGCAATCGGTCATTCGGCCTCTCCCTTCCTAGCCAGCCGGGGGCCTACGTCCCGCCGCGGCCGCCTCGAGGATGCGCACCAGGCTGTCAATTTTCACGGGTTTCATAAGGTAGTCGAACGCCCCGAGAGCCATCCCGTCCTCAACGCTTTTCACGGAGCCGTGCCCCGTCAGGAGCACAACCTGCAACCGAGGCCTCATGTCCTTGATTCGCCGGATCACCTCCAGCCCCCCCAAACCGGGCATTTTCACATCCAGGAGGACGACGTCGCAGTCTCCCTCCTCCAGATACTCCAGTGCCGCCATACCCGTGGTCCGACCGGTGGCATGAAACCCCCTCAAGTTCAGTCGCTCGACAAGTGCACTGACCAACTCTTCTTCGTCGTCGACGACCAGGATTCGCAGAGGGTCCATACGTACTCCTAACTCTCCAAAGTCCCAATAGGAAACGTGAGGATGAATCGGGTACCCACGCCGACCTGGCTCTGAACCGATACTTCCCCGCCAAGCTTCTGAACGATTCCGTAGGTGATCGAGAGCCCCAAACCGGTCCCTGCCCCCTTCTTGGTGGTGAAGAAAGGGTCGAAGATACGGGACAAGTTCTCCTCTGGAATCCCGATCCCGTTGTCCTGAACCCAAACTGAAATCCTGTCCGGCTCCTCCCCGATGATGCCGATCTGAATCTTCCCCCCGTCGTCTACGGCCCCGAAAGCGTTGTTGAGGACGTTCAGGAAGACTTGCTGGAGCTGCCCCCGGTCGCTGACGATCTCAGGCGCCTCCTCGGGGAAGTCGAGCTCGATCTGGATATCCCGGTACGCCGCCTCCTTCTCCAGGAACCCTAGGACCTCCACCAGAAGCTGGTCCAGCTCGATGGTCTCGGTCTGAACCTGCATATGCTTGGCGAACCCAAGGAGCCTGTGCGTGATCCCTCCGCACCGGTCCGCCGAGCGAAGCACCGAGTCCAGGAGGTCCAGCATTTTCTCCCGGGGCGGCACCGCTTCGGACATGAGAAGGAGGTCTTTCAGGAGCCCGGCCTTCTCGCTGATGATGGATACCGGATTGTTGATCTCGTGGGCCACTCCAGCGCTCAGTCGCCCCAGGGCCGCCATCTTGTTCTCGTACTCCATCCGGTGGTAGACGGCGGCTCGGGCGATGTCGGCATCCCGGGCCCGATTGACCATCCAGTGAGATCCCCAGATGACCACCGCCAGGATCAGGAGGGTGCTGGCGGCCAGGAAAAGAAGGAGGTTACGCCGCAGCCCTGTCCAGCTCTGGGACTCGGGCGCGCCCGGGCTCACCATGGCCAGGACAAAGGGCGACCCGGTGATCTGGGTGTAGGCGGCCAGCCGGGGACCCAGCTCCGGCTCCTCGACCTCGAGGAGCTCGGTCTGGGTGCTGTAGGGCAAGGAGGGAATACGGGCCGGAGTAAGCACATCACCATGGGAGCGAGAGGGCGTCTGAAGAACTCCCTCATGGTTCACCAGAAATACGTCGCCCCCGGGCTGAGCCAGCAATCCGCTCACCAGACGGTTGATGTACTCCGTATCGATGGTCGCCCGCAGGACGAAACCCTCTCTTCGCCCGGTTTCCCTATAGGTCGCAATCACGAAGTGGGGGAAGTCACGGAACCCAAGGAACACTTCGCTTACGTGGATCCCCTGCCGAAGGACCTCCTGAAACCAGGGAGCTTCACGGTAGTTTCTCCCCTCGAGCTCGTAGGGCCCCGCATAGGAAAGCTGCGTTCCGTCCGCTTCGATCACGCCCAGATCGGAGAAACCCCCGAAGGAAGCCTTCATGTCCTCCAGGATCTCAGCCAGGGTTGCGGAATCGGTAAGCTCTTCGTGGGTCTGGGTTCGGGACACGAATCGGAGGGCAGCGGTCCTTTCCTCCAAAAAGGCTTCCAGAGCCAGTTTCCCATTGGCCGCGAATCGGACCATGGGCCTGGACTGTTCCTCCCGGAACGCCTCCTGGTACTGAAAGTAGTTGATGGCGGTGGCGATGATCAGAGGTACGATGGCTACGAGGGATACCGAGAGGACAGCGGCCACAAGGATCCTTCGGTACCGTCGCTCCGAGACGATGGAATCTCCTTCCCTCTCGGGCATCCCGCCGGGGACCGGGCCGTCCGGACTCAACTCGTTCATGGCCTGGTGCTCTACTCCCCGCCGACGGCCGCCTCGCCGGCCCTGCGGACCTCGGCCATGAGATCCTGGATGTCCACGGGTTTTTGCAGGTAGGCGAAGGCCCCCAAACGAAGGGCCTCGGCGCGCTCCTTCTCCGAGCCGTGGCCGGTGAGGATGATAACCTGGACCTTGGGATAGTCTGCTTTCACCGTTTCCAGAACTTCCAACCCTCCCAACCCTGGCATCTTCAGGTCCAGAACCATGACGTCCGGGACGTCCTCATCGACCATGGACAGGGCCTCTTCACCATTCAGGGCCACGTCGCTACCAAGGTCCCGCATCTCCAAGCGCTCTGCCATGGTACGGACATAGTCCTCCTCGTCGTCCACCAGGAGGATCTTCAGGGCCTTCGCTCCATCCTGAACCCGGGCCTCCCGAGCGAGCCCGTGGGCCTTTTCCATTACCCGCCGGGCCTCATCGGGCATGCCCCCCTCGGCCAGGGCCGCCGCCGTCATGCTTCTGTCGAATTCCGCTCCCTGTTCCTTGATGAAGTCCTTGGCTGCCTGGATACTCCGCCGCCAGGCTCCCTGAATGGTGTCGACAAGAGACCCCAGATCGGCCGGCTTCTGGACGTACTCGAAGGCTCCCAAGCGGCGAGCTTCCTTCTCCTCCTTCTCGCCCCCATGGCCGGTGAGGATGATGACCTGAATATGGGGATGCTCCTGTTTCACCTTCTCCAGAACCTCCATCCCGTGCATCCCCGGCATCCGAAGGTCCAAGACAATCACATCAGGCGGATCGGTTTCCAGGGCATCCAGAGCCTCTTCCCCACTCAAGGCCACGGTGCTCTCGAGGTCACGCATGTCCATGCGCTCGGCCATCGTCTTTACGTAGTCTTCCTCGTCATCCACGAGGAGCACGCGAATCTTGCTCATGCTGTGTCCTGCCCTCCGAAACCGGCGAGGGTTTTGCTACCCCCTAGGCTCCTTGGAAAAGAGAATGCGAACTCCATATGCCCCCGGACTCCGCTCGAGCTTGGCGCCAAGGGAGTCCGACAACGCTTCAAGCTCCGACCAACCTGCACAATCGGTCGAAGCCTCAGGAAGGTCGTCACCGTCCACGGATCCGAACTCGACGACGGCCGACCCCCCCTCCTCCAGGACCCCCACGCTCACCTTGCAGCCCTCTGGCAACTCGTCCAGGCAACACCTCGTTGCAGCGGAGAGGAGCATGTGAAGGTGAAGAGCGTTGACCTGGAGTTGCTGCTCATCCTGGCTGCCCTCGAACAGAACCTGTTGGCCCTTCTGACGGGCGAACCGCTGGTTCAGAAAGACCAGCTGCTGAACCTCCTGATTCAGCTCAACCGTGGAGAGGTCCTGGTCCAGCGTGTGGGCCAAACGGTTCAGATGAGTCAGGAGATCCGCTCCCCGCCTGACCTGAAGTCCGATTCGCTCCAACGCCTTTCGGACCTTCTCCGGGTCGAGCCGTCCCGCGGCCCCCTGGACCTCCACCAGGTCGTCGACGAGACCGGCCGATTCCTTGATGATGGCCAGCACGTTCCGCACCTCGTGGGTGGCGCTTGCCGTCATGGCCGCCAGAAAGGCGGCTTCAGGGTATTTCGACGATTCCATGGCC
>JABDNZ010000343.1 GCA_013043565.1 Gemmatimonadota bacterium
TCCGAAAACATAGAGGGACGGGGGGGGCCGCACGCAAGAGGGACCATGTGGACAATCCCGGTTTTCGGGGTTTCAGCTTGTCCATGGCACATATTGTGCACCCTCTGAGGGCGGGATTTTCTCTGAGATATGGGTCGGATCGGCGCCTGCCAGGGAGAAACCCGGCGAGACCTCAAAGGTGACGGTATTCGGGGCGGCTGGGACATGAAGAAACAACTCTTGAAAATAGCGATCCTGCTGGCCGTGGGACTTTCCGTCCCCGGTGGGTCATTGTGGGCACAGGTCGACGACCAAATGTGCCTCATGTGCCATGGGGACCCGGCCATGTTGCAGGGCTCCCAACGGGCCGAAGAACTCCTGGTGACTCCAGAAAACCTGGCGGGTTCGGCGCATGGGAACGCCGGGGTCGGGTGCACCATGTGTCACCAGGGCATCCCGTTCCCCCACACTGCTGTGGACGTCCCAGCGGTGGATTGCGCTCTTTGCCATTCCACGCAGGGACGACAGCATGGGAGGTCCCTCCACGGGCAAGCGGCCGCCCGAGGGGACCCCATGGCCCCTTCCTGTGTGGATTGCCATGGAGGTCATGACATCCTGAGCCACCGGGATCCGACCTCCCCCACGTCCACCATGAACATTCCCGTTCTCTGTGGAGAGTGCCACCGGGAGGGAAGCCCCGTATCCAGGACCCACGAG
The DNA here is from genome assembly GCA_013043565.1 of Gemmatimonadota bacterium. Classification (GTDB taxonomy): domain Bacteria; phylum Gemmatimonadota; class Gemmatimonadetes; order Longimicrobiales; family Gaopeijiaceae; genus JABDNZ01. The sequence goes on from JABDNZ010000343.1 coordinate 697, forward strand.
ATTCACCAGGAGAGGGTGCTGGAGAACTACTCGATGTCAATTCACGGGGATGGCCTCTACCGGGCAGGATTGACCGTCACCGCTGTGTGCACGTCGTGTCATACCTCCCACAACATACTTCCCCATACGGATCCTCGATCCAGCATCCATCATGACAACGTGGCGGCGACCTGCACGGTCTGCCATGCACGCATCGAGGCGGTCCACGTCCAGGCCATCGAAGGGCGCCTCTGGGAAGAAGAGCCTCACAAGATCCCGGCTTGCGTGGACTGCCACGCTCCACACGAGCAACGCCGCGTCTTTTATGACACGGGCGCAGCGAACGCCGACTGTATGGTGTGCCACGGGGATCCATCTCTCGTGGGGTTTAGCACGGTGGCAGGGGATTCGGTTTCCCTCTACGTGGACGGAGATGCGTACTCCACGTCCATGCACAACGGAACCGCTTGCGCTCAGTGCCATACCGATGTGACGCCGGGAATAGCTCGAATGTGCGAGACGGCGACCGAGGCCGTGGATTGCAGCATTTGCCACGCCGGCCCCGTGGAACAGTACGAAACAGGCATCCACGGCATGTTGGCGGCGGAGAACGACCTCGATGCTCCGGTCTGCCTCGATTGCCATTCCAAGCATGCCACGCTGGGGAGAACGAACCCCAGCTCACCGAGTTACGCTCGGAATGTTCCTGACCTCTGCGCCACGTGTCACCGAGAGGGCGAACCAGCCGCCCGCCGAGTGGAATCAGAGGGGTACCCTGGGGGGATCGTCGGCTCATATGAAATGAGCATTCACGGAAAGGGGCTCATCGAGAGCGGGCTCGTGGTGACGGCCACGTGTGACGACTGCCACACTGCCCACCGACCCCTGCCCCCGACCGATCCGGAATCCACCATCCACCCGGATAACGTTTCCAGAACCTGCGGGGCCTGCCATCACGGGATCGAGGAGCGGTTCGAGGCTAGCGTCCATTGGGAGAGGCGAAACAACACGAACGGGAATGGGACGAACGGGGACCTAGAGTATCCAACCTGCGAGGATTGCCATACCTCCCACTCCATCGCCAGAACCGGGCAGGGAAACTTCCGCTTGGCCATGATGGACCAGTGTGGCCGGTGCCACACCGAGGAAGCCGAGACCTTCTTCGACACCTTCCACGGAAAGGTGTCACGGTTAGGGGAGGAGGGAGCCGCCAAGTGTTACGACTGCCATGGCACCCACAACATCTTCCCCGTCGAGAACCCTCAATCCACCCTGAGTAGGGAGAACGTCCTGGCCACCTGTGCTCAATGCCACCCCAACGCCAGGGCCCGGTTCACGGGGTACTTGACCCACGCGACCCACCACGACCCGGAGAAGTATCCCTTCCTCTTCTTCTCCTTCTGGGCCATGACCGCCCTTCTGGTTGGCACCCTCACGTTTGCCACACTGCACACGTTGGCCTGGCTGTGGAGACTCTGGAGGTCCCCCGAGTACTGGAAGCCACATCGGGCGCACCGGTTTCCCAAGCCCGGCGCCCGAATGTATCGGCGGTTTACCACCTTCGAGCGGACCTTGCACGGGACGATGGTATTGAGCTTCTTCACCCTGGCCATCACCGGGATGGTCCTGAAGTTCTCCTACATGGGGTGGGCTCAGCTTTCCGCCAAGCTGTTGGGTGGCTTCTCAGTGACGGGTACCCTTCACCGCCTGGCCGCCATAGCCCTCATCATTATTTGGCTGGTCCATGTCTATGACGTCGTCAAACGGAAGAGGGCATCCGGAAAAACCTGGCTCCAATACATCTCCGACCAGCGATCCTCCCTGATCTTCACCAAGCAGGACCTCACGGATCTCAAGGGGTCCATCAAGTGGTTCCTGGGCCGTGGGCCGAGACCTGAATACGGCCGCTGGACTTACTGGGAGAAGTTCGACTACTTCGCGGTCTTCTGGGGCATGTTCATCATCGGCTCCACAGGACTGCTCCTCTGGTTCCCCGAGTTCTTCACCCTCGTCCTTCCGGGACGTTCGGTGAACATTGCCACCATTATCCATAGCGATGAGGCTCTGCTGGCGGTGGCGTTCATCTTCACGATTCACTTCTTCAACACGCACTTCCGGCCGGACAAGTTCCCGATGGACCCGGTTATCTTTACCGGCCGGGTGCCGCTGGAAGAACTCAAGGCGGATAAACCGAAGGAGTACGAAGAGCTGATCGCTTCCGGGGACCTCGAGAAGAATCTATTCGAACCCTACCCACGGAATGCCCAGATCCTCTTCCGGGTTATTGGTTTCACAGCGCTGTTCATCGGATTGACCCTTATCGGCCTGATCATATACTCGATGCTGTTCGGGTATCGCTAGCGGACCCCGTTACTTCAGCGGGGGCGGACGACGCAGTCTTCGACCTCCAGTGGGCTTATCTGTAGTCTCGAAAGAAAGGAAATGCGACTTGACGGGATATGGATTGTTGTTCAGCAGAGTGACGGTGGTCATCCTCCTGACCGCCCTGCCGTTCGTGGGGTGTGGCAGGAGCGACAACGAGGGTGGTCCCGCCGAGGAAAACCAGGCAGGGTCTCTTCCGCTGACCGAGGAGGCGCAGCTCCTCGTGGACCAGGGGAATGCGGCGCAGCGTGAGGGACGCTACTCCGACGCATTGGAGGCTTTCGGCGGGGCCATGGAGATCCACCCCAATCACCCGGTGCCCCAGTTCGGGAGCCTTATGGCGGCCATGGCTCTGGGTGACACCGCCCTCGTCGAGTCCCTCAAGGTGAAACTCCAAACCACGGGGCCCGAGTTGTTGGAGATGCTCGGACCCAGCGGGGCCATGGGTGGGACGGCCCCGGGTATGCCGGGTGCCGGGCATACCCCTCAAGGCAGCATGCCACCCGGGCACCCTTCCATCCAGGAGCCGCCGGTGGATACAACGGGGAGTAATCCGGTCGTTCGAGGATAAACTGAGAGAAAGACCCCTCTGCCTGGGAGCCAGTGGCGCGGGGGGCGGTGGGCCGAAGTTCTCCGGCGGCCCTGAAAGGAAAGAGGGGCCAGCGGACGAGCCGCTGACCCCAATGGTGCCTCCGCTGACCGCGTTTTTGGCGATTCCCTGGTCAGGAGAACCTGCGCGATCCAGTCGGGGACCCAAAATCCATTGATCAAATAATATACCGCCTTTTCCCTTTCCACTACTCTAGATTGTCAAAAGAAGTTGCTCTTCAGCCGGGGGCCACATCCCGGCTCCGAGGTGGCATGGGAAGGCATACCCCTCAACAGCCTCCAGCTTTGGGTTTCTTCCCTCCGCCACCGGCAGGCATCACGGGCGGGGGAGCCGCCACCGAAGAACTCTGGACCGCCGCTCCAGAGAAGAAGGCCGAGATCTGATTCTGGCGCTGAACCCGGTCCCTCTCGGCCTGGGAATTCCCCCACAGAGAAGCCGGCGTCAGGACAGCTCTTCTCCATCCGGCCAATCCTCCCTCCAGGAAGCGGTACTCCAAACCCCTTGGCCAAGCCGGCGGCCCTTGGTGCGAGCGTCCGTCCTCGTCATACGTAACGACCAGTGTCCCCTCCGGAGTCCCTCTCAGGAGCTCGGTGAGGGCCACCCCGTCATCCAGATGCACGGCACCGGGAATCCCCTTTTCTGCGCCGGGATCGGATCGGAGATCCACGATGAGGATACCCGGCTCCCGCTCGATGATGTTTTCGGCGAGTGTCAGCGCGGCCATGGGCGTCATGGCCACTGGTTCGGTGGGGGGACCCGGGCTTCCGGCGGTAAGGGTCACGATGGCGAGAGTGGCCAAAGATCCACCCATGGCCAGCTTGAGACGGGGCCGACTTGCTGGCGTCAACTCTACGGGACGCCTCTTGGCTTGGAAGATGGCTTCGACCTTCTCAACTCCCACAAAAGCCACCACGGCTCCCGCAACCATAATGAGAGCCAGTACCAGCGCCGGTACCCCGAGAATCTCATGAAGGAGCGACACCTCCCCCGACCCGGCGAGGTAGAGTGCCTGCAAACCCGGTACCCGGTCCACTGTGAACGCAAAGAGGGCAATCCCCAAAAAGATGCCAACAAACGTCACCCAGCCATCGATCCTACCCGAGACCATGGATACGACGGAGGTCCCGGGACAGAGGCCGCTCATGATGAACCCGATTCCGAGGAGGAATCCGCCGACTGCTTGGGCCGGGATGAAGGTAGGGCTGACCCAGACCAAAGACATATCCACCATACCAAGGGAGGCCAGTCCATAGAGGCCCACCATGGCCACCAGAATGGCGGAGAACATGACCTTGAATACGGTCATGTCGTTCAGATAGAACTGCCCCGCGAGCTTCCTGGCGTTTCCGAACCCCGCCCGCTCCAGAACAAATCCAAATCCAAATCCGATAACGAGGCCCGTCAGGAGCCGGAGATCGTCAGTGGCAAAATCCAGTGGGAAGACTCCGCTGGTCATGTCCACTGCCTCCTTACCAGGTGTGCCACCGCATATCCGCCGCCGAACACCATGAGCATGAAGATCCAGCTACCCGTTCCAAGCCCGGCGCCTCCGCTCAGGGCTTGCCCCGAGGTGCAGCCCCGGGCCAAGGTGGCGGCGAAGCCCATGATGACTCCCCCTCCCAGGGCGTAAGCCAGGCGGCCCCGGACAGAGATGTTCGGACCCTTTTCAACTTTGGTCTTCAACCGGCCAGCGCTAAGAGCACCGAGGAAGCCGCCGAGGATTACTCCGACTACCTCCACAACCAACCAGTTCCGGAGG
>JABDNZ010000350.1 GCA_013043565.1 Gemmatimonadota bacterium
CTGCTGGATCTACCAGATCATCAACGGGATCGGGGTCAGCGGGCTCATGAGCCCGGTAGGGTGGGGAGTGTACATCACGACCTTCGTGTTCTGGGTGGGTATCGCCCACTCGGGTACGCTTATTTCGGCCATCCTCTTCCTCTTCCGGGCGCCATGGAGGCAATCCATCTACCGGGCTGCGGAGGCCATGACGGTCTTCGCCGTCATGACGGCGGGGCTGTTTCCCCTCATCCACCTCGGCCGGGTCTGGCACGGGTACTGGCTGATCCCCTACCCCAACTCCCGTTTCCTCTGGCCCAACTTCAGGTCTCCGCTCCTTTGGGATGTCTTCGCGGTGACCACGTACTTCACGGTTTCCGCCGTGTTCTTCTACCTGGGGACCATCCCCGATGTGGCTGCGGCCAGAGACCAGGCCAAGGGTCTCCGGAAGAAGCTCTACCAGGTGGTGGCCATGGGGTGGAGGGGCACGGATCGAGAATGGCACCACTTCGGGAAGGCGTACATCTTCCTGGCCGCCTTCGCTACTCCCCTGGTCCTTTCGGTCCACTCGGTGGTGTCCTGGGACTTCGCCATGTCCATCGTTCCGGGCTGGCACGCCACGATCTTCGCACCCTACTTCGTGGCAGGCGCCATCTTCTCCGGCGTGGCCATGGTCATCACCCTCACCGTGCCGCTGCGTAAGATCTTCAAGCTGGAAGCCTACCTCACGGTCCGGCATTTCGATGCCATGGCCAAGCTGATCCTCCTGACGTCTCTCATCGTTCTGTACGCCTACATGACGGAGTTCTTCATGGCCTGGTACAGCGGTGAGGAGGTGGAGCGGTCCATGTTCTGGAACCGCCTCTTCGGGGATTATTGGTGGGCCAGTTGGACCATGTTGGTGTGTAACGGCCTCATACCCATCATGCTCTGGTTCAAACGTGTCAGGCATTCCATCCCGGCACTCTTCGTCATCTCCCTCTTCATCAATATCGGGATGTGGTTCGAGAGGTTCGTCATCATCGTGACGTCCCTCTCCCACGAGTACGAGCCCTTCGCCTGGGGCCTGTACAGACCGTCGCTGGTGGAGATGGGGATCATGGTGGGGAGCTTTGGCTGGTTCTTCTTCTGGTTCCTCATCTTCACCCGGATCCTTCCGCCGGTGGCCATAGCTGAGTTGAAGGAGGTCCTTCCGCCACCCCTAAGGGGCGCCAGGAAGGAGGGGGCGGCTTCATGAGCAAATCCACTCAGGGAATCCTGGCATCCTACGACTACCTGGACTCGGCGGTGGATGCCATCGAAGCCCTCAGGCACGCCGGGTTCAAACGGAAGTCCATCCAGGCCTACGCTCCGGTTCCCGAGCACGATCTGGAGCACGCCATGGGGTATGGCCAGAGTCCGGTGAGGGTGTTCGCTCTGGTGGGGGCCCTGACGGGGACCGCTACCGGCTTTGCCCTCTCCATGTTTACCGCAATGGACTGGCCTTTGGTCACAGGCGGTAAACCCATCATCTCCATTCCGGCCTTCGTCGTCATCGCTTTCGAGATGACGATCTTGTTCGGGGCCCTTTCCACCGTCATCGGCCTTTTCATCAACACCAAGCTCCCCCACCTGAAGCCCCTGGTGATCTACGATCCCGAGTTCAGCGCAGGGCGTTTCGGGGTCTATGTCTCGGCATCGGAGGAGCGTGTCGAGGAGGCGAGGAAGATTCTGGTGGAACAGGAACCCGCCGAACTCCGGGAAGACCCGGAGGGGGTGGCTCATGTCTAAGGCATTCCGTAGGAGGCTGGGACCCTTGGGTCTCATCGTGATCCTTCTGGGCACCGGTGCCTGCACGCCTTTGGATGACGCCATGGTCGCCATCTTTGGTCGAAGCATGCGGGACCAGGATTCCTTCGACCCCTACGAGGATCCGTTGAACGCTCCTGAGGGGTCCGTGGCTTTCGCAGCGGGCAACCTTCCCGCGGCGCCGGGCGATGTGAACGTGGGCCAACCCGAAGGGTTGGAAGAGGTGATTCCACTCTTCACCCAACTGGA
>JABDNZ010000351.1 GCA_013043565.1 Gemmatimonadota bacterium
TCAGAGCGCCGTGGAAGAGGAGCTGGGGGACCTCCTTTTCGCCGCGGTAAACCTGACACGCCTGGCAGGGGCCCACCCGGACACGGTCCTGGATCGTGCAAACCGGAAGTTCCAGGCCCGCTTCGAAGCTTTGGAAGACCTGGCCACGGAGAGGGGCATCTCTCTCCCGGACTCGAGCTTGGACGTCCTCGACGGCTTGTGGGAAGAGTTGAAAAGAAGACCCTAGGGGATCCCCTTTTTTCCTAGAACCCCGCCTCCCTGTCCACGAGGTTCAGGAGGGTGTCTCCGGCCAGGTACCGCCGTAGGTTCTCCACGATCAGATCCGTCTGCCTCCGCCAGAACCCCCGCGTCACCGCCGACACATGAGGTGTCATCAGGACATTCGGGAGATCCCAAAAAGGGTGTTCCTGCGGAAGGGGTTCCTTCTGAAAGACGTCCAACCCCGCGCCCCGGAGCCGTCCGTTCTTCAGGGCTTCCACCAGATCGGGCTCGACGACCAGAGAACCTCTCGAGATGTTGATCAGGACCGCCGAGGGTTTCATGAGCGCCATGGCTTCGGCGTTGATGATTCCCTTGGTTTCCGGGGTTTCCGGCGCGGTGAGGACGAGGAAGTCGGCCTGGGACAGTAATCGTCGGAACCCAGGCTCCCCGTGAAGGAGCCGCAGACCCGGGTCCTCCAGGTCGAGGTCGGGCCCGAGCGTGACCCTTCCCTTCTCCCCGAAGGCCGACGGGTCACGGTCATACGCCATCACCTCAGAGCCCAGGGCTCGAGCTCTTTTCGCGACTTCTCGGCCGATCCCGCCGAAGCCAAAAACACCAACGGTGATCTGTGCCAACTCGGTAAGGGGATGGTCCCCGGCGTAATAAGGGTCCGTATTCCAGACTCGCCGGGTCTTGTTGGCGATGCCAAAGTCCAGGCCGCGGGAGAAGTGGAGGATCATGGCCAGGGCGGTATCACCCATGGGTGGGCCATGGATCCCCTTGGAGTTCGTGAACAGGACGGGGCTGGATTTCATTTCCTCGGAAAGGGAGCTTCCGACGCCGGCAGCGCCGGAATGAACCCACCTCAGCTCCGGGGCGGCCCGAAGAAGCGCAGCGGGCACACCGTATCCGAGATAGACCTCGGCGCTTCGAACGGCTTCGAGTAGGTCCGGGCTCAGGCTCGGGGCCCCGTCGCCGGACCCGTCGGCTTCGGTCGCCATCACCTGAAGGTCCCAATGGTCCGGGAGGACCTGGCGGATCTCCGAGGAAACCCAATCCGGTGGGGCCCAGGCCGGGCGCCGGTCGTTCAGGTCGAGGACGATCTTCGGCACGAAGGGAGCCCTCATCCGTCAAGGATACAGGCGGTTGATCAACCTCGGGAACGGTATGAGTTCACGGATGTGTTTTCTGCCCGTGATCCAAGCAACGGTCCGCTCGAGACCCAAACCGAACCCGGAGTGTGGGAAGGTTCCGAACCGTCGAAGATCGAGGTACCACCCGTAGGCCTCCTCCGGAAGTTCCTCCTCCCGAATTCGGGCTACGAGCAGATCCAGGTCGTCCTCCCGCTGGCTCCCGCCGATGATCTCCCCGTACCCTTCCGGCGCGATGAGATCATCACAAAGAACAGTGTCGGGATCTTCGGGGTTCTCCTTCATGTAGAAAGCCTTCACCCCTTTTGGATAGTTGAAGACGAAGACCGGCAAGTCATAGTCCTCGCTCAACAACGTCTCATCCGCACCGCCGATGTCCTCCCCCCACTGGATGCTGCTTCCTTTCTCCTGAAGGCGGACGACCGCATCCGCATAGCTGATCCGGGGGAAGGGAGCCTTCACTCCCTCGAGTTTCGATCGATCCCGCTCCAGGATCTCGAGCTGAGGGCCGCAGCGCTCGAGGGCCCGCTGCACGAGGTAGGAAACGAGCTCCTCCTGGAGTTTCATGTTCCCATCCGAGTCCACGAAGGCCATCTCCGGCTCGATCATCCAGAACTCGGTGAGGTGCCTGCGGGTCTTGGACTTTTCCGCTCGGAACGTCGGCCCGAAGCAGTACACGTTCCGAAATGCGGGGCAGGCCGCCTCGGCATAGAGCTGTCCGGTCTGGGCCAGGTATGCGTTCTGCCCGAAGT
>JABDNZ010000355.1 GCA_013043565.1 Gemmatimonadota bacterium
CCACACTTACCGCTGCTACCTGCGGGGTCCTGACGGGATTCGTGGGCTTTCGCTCTGCGGACCTGGGGCACTCTTCAAGGTACCCTGAAGGGCTGGGTTCCGTCAAGCGTGGGACACCAAAAACTCAAGGTTTTTCAGGGGTTTTCAGCCCAATCGCCAGGCGTCCGGGACGTGAAGGATCGTTGGCCTCCCAACCCCTGGATATACGACGGCGATGGCGTCAAAACGAACCCACTTGCCGGGGCCCAATTCCCTCTCCCGAAGCCAGCCACGGGCGACCCTGGCGATCTCCCTCCGCTTGGCGTCGGTGATGGCCTCTAGGGGATGGCCGTGCCGGAGGTCTCTTCGGCACTTCACTTCCACGAAAGCCACCACCCGCTCCCGGGTAGCGATGATATCCACCTCCCCGCGACCATGGCGGAAATTCCTCCCGAGGATAGACCAACCCCGGGATTCGAGGTGGCGGGCGGCGAGTTCTTCGCCCAATCGCCCCAGAGAGTTCGTGTCCAAAGCCCCCCCTTCCATCGGCCTCTCGAAAGGAGGGGTTTCGGAAGGGGCGAAAAAAGGTCACCAGGGGTCGTATACCCGGCATCCCCGGGAAAATAGCCTCCGACCCTATCAACCGGTCGGTGGCAGGGGAGGTGAGAGGTCCCTGTCGATGGCCCTGGCAATGTCCCGAATCTGGTCCAGGAGCTCCCGGAACTGGTCCGGATAGAGGGATTGGGCACCATCGGAAAGAGCATGATTGGGATCCGGATGGACCTCCACCATGAGGCCATCCGCCCCCGCGGCCACGGCGGCCCTGGCCATGGGCGTGACCTTCGCCCTGACCCCGGTTCCATGGCTCGGATCGGCAATGATTGGGAGATGGGACAGAGACTTCACCACTGGAATGGCCGTCAGATCCAGAAGATTCCGGGTTTGGGTATCGAAGCTCCTCACCCCCCGCTCACAGAGCACGACATGGGGGTTCCCTTCGGCGATCACGTATTCGGCAGCCAGAAGGAGTTCTTCTATGGTCGCAGACAATCCCCGCTTCAGCAGGATCGGCTTTCCGATCCGCCCGACCTCCGAAGAAGGGGGTAGTTCTGCATGTTCCGCGCACCGACCTGGAGGATGTCAGCAAACTCCGCCACGGCATCGGCGCTCTCAACATCCAGAGCTTCTGTCACAATGGCCATCCCCGTATCCTCCCGGGCCCTGGCCAGGAACTCGAGGCCCTTCACTCCCAAACCCTGGAAGGAATAAGGGGAGGTTCTGGGTTTGAACGCCCCCCCCCTGAGAATCGTGGCGCCAGCCGCAGCGAGGGTCCTGGCAATATCCAGGATCTGCTCCTCGTTTTCCACCGCACAGGGGCCAGCCATGAGGACGATATCGGTACCCCCGATGAGAGTCCCGTTGTCCAGGGCCACGATGGTGTTTTCCTCCTTCCACTCCCTCGATACCTGCTTGTAGGAATGGCTTACCGGAATGACCTCCAACACGCCCGGGAGGCTTTGAAACAGAGTGGGTTCCACCTGCCCGTCGTTCCCGATCAACCCGACAGAGGTCCTCTGACGCCCGGGAATGGGCCGAGCCTCGTACCCCATCTCCTGGATCATATCAACTACATCTCGGATTTCCTGAGCAGAAGCGCTGTGCTTCATTACGACCAGCATGACATGTTCGCTCTAGTGAGAGGGCTCAACCGTAACCACACCATGGGTTAAATCTACACAGAGTCCATCCCAACCTGGGAGGACCCACCCCTCAAATCCCCCATCCTTCAGGGACGATGGAACGGATTCAGGTTCCAGGGAGGGATAAAAGTGGACTGGAACCAGGAGCCCGGGGTTTGCGGTTCTGGCCAGGGAGGCAAGGCCTTTGGGGGAAAGATGGCCGGGCACCTCCCCCCCATCGGGGGTGCTGCATTCCGCCAGGAGGACGTCACACCCGCGAAAAAAGAGCCCCAGATCCGGGCTCGGCTCCGTGTCACCGGTGAAACCTACGTGACCGTCATCGGTTTCCAGGCGAATCCCCAAGGAGTTTTCCGTATGGGGGGTCTTTACGGTGGAAACGCGAAGACCCACCGAAGGGTCCCGCCAACCCTGGCCCGGATCCAACTCCTGAATCGAGATGGGAAAGCCCGGGTCCAGCAGACGCCCGCCATGGGCGCTGGCCAGGGCGGTCAGATGAGCCCCTAGGCCTCGTGGACCCAGGATGGTCAGGCCGGACTCTCTGGGCGTGGGTTGGCCGTGCCTTAGGGAGAACAGGAGGTAGGAAAGGTCTCCGACGTGGTCCATGTGGAAATGAGTAACGAACACGTGGGTTACGTCGTGCCAGGGGAGACCTAATCGAGCCAGGGCCCGAAGGGTTCCAGGGCCACAATCCATCAGGAATCGGTAGTGATCTCCCTCCAACCAGTGGGCGGCCGAGCCACGGTATGGATTCGGAATAAACGTGCCCGATCCTACGACCCACAGCTTCATGGCCAAAAGACCACTCTTCGGACCTCCACCACCCCCCCGGCTTGGAGCCGAAGCAGATATACGCCTGGTGCCACTCGGCGGCCACCGTCGTCCCGGCCATTCCAGGAGAGGGTCGTGCATGGATCCGGAGTGGGCCCCTCTTCCCTCCCATAAAGGCCCGGAGGGAGCTCCGTAGGGCCGCACCCCCGAGCCGGGATCAGAGTCCTGACAAGTCGCCCTCTCATGTCATAGACTGCCAGTTCGACGCGGGAGTGTTCCGCGAGATCAAACCAGATCCTGGTCTCCGACGCTCCCACTTCCTGGTTGGGAAACGGGTTCGGGAAGTTCTGGTACAGTATCGTAACCGGCGGGTTTTCTCCCCCGGTCACGACAAAAGGCCCGGCGCTGGTCACTGTGTCCACGGCCCCTGTCCGGGTCTCGGCGATAACGCTCCATCGGAAGGGGATGTTAAAAGGCAGGGGTTCTTCGAGACGTTGGTGTTCGTCCTGGAGACCGGAATAACTCTGGATCACCTCCCCGTCCCTGTCCGAGGCCACCTGCAGTTCGAAGGTAAAAGGCCCGGACGGCCCAGGGAGATCGACGGAGGTCCACCGAAAGTCCGGCTGGGGCTCGGCTATCTCCGTCCCGCGGGGATCATTCAGAACGTCGAGGGAAACCCATGCAGGGACCTGGATGGGTCCACTGGGCGCACTGAACCGAGAGACCCCCTGAATGGAGCGAGCCTCCAGTCGCCAGTACACTTCCCGCCGGGGAGGAAGGGCTTCCTGGAGCCGGCGAGCGAAGGTTCCAACCACCGAATCTGACAGCAGGACCTCCTGGAAGAGAGAATCTCCGGCGATCTCCAGATGGAACGTCACCGGGAGCCCGAGGGGGTGGGTGGTCGGCACGTTCCAGCGGAACTGGGGCGCCAGGCTGGTGACCCGACCCTCCGGGGTAACCTCCTGGAGGGGGAGAGCCGCCACCCCGTCGGGGAAGAGAACGGCTGGAGCCACCCTGGGCATCCCCACCGAGGACCCGGCGAGTTGCACCACGGACAGCTCCAGGGCCCGCACGATGCCCACGGGGCCCCGTTCGGGATAGGCCTCTACGAAGAGAGCGGCAGCGCCAGCGAGAAGCGCCGCGGCAAACTCGGTCCCTTGAGTCTCAGCGATGCCGTTATCGTTCGAGCCCGTGGCCACAGGGATCTCCTCCCCGGGAGCCACCAGGTCCGGTTTTGGCCGACCGTCGGAGGTCGGACCCCGTGCGGAAAAAGCCGAGAGGATCCCGGATGTGTTGATGGATCCCACGGCAAGAACGGAGTCTCCATCGGCAGGCGAGCCCAGGGTTCCTTGTGCCGGACCACCGTTCCCCACCGGAGCCACGACAAGAACCCCTCTCCGTGCAGCCTCATCGGCGGCCGTCGTCGCAGGCGCGACGTCTCCGTCCAACTCCTCCGCCGTGTACCCACCCTCTCCAAAATTCCGAAACGCCACCCCGGAGAGGACCACCCGGGCACCCTGGCTCTCGAGCCATTCGAGTCCGGCTACCCAACGATCCTCGTCGGCAGTCAAGGGGTCATCGTCACTGCGGATCCGGGCGAGAAGGAGCTGCGAGCCCGGGGCAGCTCCGGTCAAAAACCCGGGTAGATCTGCGCTGATGATGGACCAGAGGCCTGTCCCGTGATCGGCGGAACCTTCCGGGTCTTCCGGCCGCGGTTCCACCGAAGCGTCCTCCTCCACGAAATCCCTGACCGCCAGGGGAGGGGCACCCCGAAGCACGGCATGCCCGGAAAAGAAGTGGCCGTCCAGGATCCCGATCCGAGTACCGGTGCCCAAGAAGCCGAGGCCGTGAACAGGGGGGATCTCCAGGCGATCCATGATCGTCCCGAGTTGGCCGTAGGTGGTGTCCGCCTGTACAGGAGCCATGACGTATGGGGGAGGAGCAGTCCCGCGACGGCCCGACGGGAGCCCGCGAACGGCCGCTGAGCCCCTCAGGCGCCCGACCGGCCGTACCCCCTCTACACCCGGGACACGGCCAAGATGGGATACCCTGTCGGCGGGAACATCGACGCTGAGGGCGGTGAGCCACTGACTTTTGACACGAACCCTGCCTGGGATCTCCTCCAACCGGCCTGGCCGTTGAACCTCCGCCCAGCCGGATTCGGAGAAGAAGAGCCAGTAGGGGAGTGAATCCGGAGCCACCGATCCCAGCCCGAGAAGCCGGGAGACGTCCCGGGGCCCGGTGCCGGTTCCCGACGGAATGAAGGCCGATGCCAAGAAGAGGGCGACGGAGGCCAGGAAGAAGCCTTGAGTCCGGCTTCTCCGAGTCATGCGGTTCCTCTGAGCTCTAAGGGGAACCGTTCGTGCGAGGCCCCACTGGGGCTCCTAGGCTGGGGAACCACTGGCTTCCAGGGCGTCTTCGAGCTGGACGCCGACGATCCGGCTCACCCCAGGCTCCTCCATCGTGACGCCATAGATCCAGTCCGCCGCTTCGATCGTCCTGGCGTTGTGGGTGATCACGATGAACTGGGTCTGGGTCTTGAACTCCTGAAGGAGGCGGATGAATCGGTAGATGTTCGATTCATCCAACGGAGCATCCACCTCGTCCAACACGCAGAACGGGCTCGGCTTCACGAGGTAGATCCCAAAGAGGAGGCTCAGAGCCGTCAGGGCCCTCTCCCCTCCCGAGAGAAGATCGATTCTCTGGGTCTTTTTTCCCCTGGGCGAAGCATGGATCTCGATCACCGATTCCAGGGGGTCATCCTCGTCTTCCAGCCAGAGGGTCGCTTCCCCTCCTTCGAAGAGCCGCCGGAAGGTGCTCTGGAAGTTCTGCTGGATCTTCCCGAATGTGTCGTGGAATAGATGGATCGCCGTCTCGTTGATCTGTCGGATGGCGGCCCGGAGGTCGTCACGGGCCCCTCGAAGATCCTCTCTTTGGGCCAGGAGGAACTCGAGGCGACTGCTCTCTTCCTGGTGCTCCTCCACCGCCAACATGTTGACGAGACCGATCCTCTCGAGTTTCTGGACGATCTCCTGAAGCTCTTCTCTGAGGCTGTCCGGTTCACCCTCGATGGGTTCGGCCTCAGCAAGCAGAACCTCGAGGGGCTTCCCCCATTCCCCCTCCAGCCGATCCTGGATCCGTCCGATTCTGCCTGTAAGGTCCTGTTGTTCCAACTCCTGGGAGTGCCGCCGATCGACGGCTTCCCTCTCAGCAGCCCTCGCCACCCTCACTTTTCGATCGGACTCCTGCAGTGATTCGGCCAGCCGATCGACGGCGGCAGCTTTCTGTCGCAGGGAGGCTTCCGCTTCGTCTCGCAGGCCGAAGA
>JABDNZ010000358.1 GCA_013043565.1 Gemmatimonadota bacterium
TCTTCGGACCCTGCCGCCGCCGTGTCGGCAGCGGCGGAATCCCCCACTGCCGCCTCACCCGTGGTGTCGGTCGACTGGAAGAGAAGATCCTCGATGGACTGGGTCTCGGACGGAGTCTCCACCACCTGACCCAACTCCCTCAGGGCGTCTTCACCCAAAGCGGCCACGACAGCCCTGTCGATCCTGGCCAAGGACGGCTCGATCTCGATGGTCGGCAAAACCAGTTTGAACTCGAGAAAGGCGTTTTGCTGGATGAGGTTTCTGGCCCGATCCTCGTCCTGGTTCCCCAGACCGGGGAGTTGGATCACCAGCCGATCGCTCCCCACCTTCTGGATCAACGGTTCGGCGACGCCGAATTCGTCGATCCGGGTCCTGAGGATCCGGTCCGCCCGGTCGATGTGGTCCGCCCGAGCAGAATCGGTGAAAGTCCCATCTGGGTCGTCCACCTCCAATGCCAGGTGCATGCCGCCTTGCAGGTCCAGCCCGAGTTTAATGGGGCTGCCGTTGTTGGCATTATTGGAGTACAGGTATCCGATCGACACGGCCACCACGATGAAGATGGTGATCAGTCGACCTCGAATGGTCTTGAACATGTGGCACGAACCGAGGATCAGGGTCGAAAAAAAAGGGGCCCGGAGGCCCTCCTCCGAAAGCCCTTAAAACTGTCAAACCCGCTGGTTTGTGTCAATTTTGGGCCTCGGCGCGGGAGAATCCTCCCGAAACCGGGCCCCGGGGTTACAGGCGGGACCGGCGGATCACCGCCTTGACTCGAGCCAGGAACCGGGCAGCCCCCGCCGATTTGGTGACAAAGTCGTCGGCGCCAGCGTCGAGAAGGGCAGCCTCATCGGCTTCGGTCTCGGTCCCCGTACGAATCAAAACCGGCAAAGCAGCGGTGTCCACCGAGCCTCTCACCGAATTGAGGAGCTCCTTTCCGTCCATGGCCGGCATGGCCAGGTCCAGAATGACCAGGGAGAAGTCCGGGTCCACCTGCAGAATGTCGATGGCCTCGTGGCCGGTGGTCGCCTCGACGGTGTGGTATCCCTCTTTTTCCAGAAGGACCTTCATCATCACCCTGGCGTCCTCCTCATCGTCTACGAGGAGAATCCTCGGGGGTCCCGCCTCCTCCAAAGCCTGATCCAGCTCCTCCAGGCTTTCGCCCAGCACCCGCTCGACCTCCACCAGGGTGGTGGCACCAGCCTCCACACAGTCCAGCCCCACGGCGTGCATGGTCCTCATTCCCCCCTGTTGGGCCAGCTTGCTCATCGTCATCGATCCCTTCCGGGCCTCGATGGCCTCTCCGAGCTTGTGGCTCATGATCAGGACTTCCATGACGGGAAGCCGACCACGGTACCCGGAGAAGCCACATTCCGGGCATCCCACCGCCCGGACCTTCGGCTCCACACCATGGCGCTCCACCAGTCGTTCCTCCTCCTCGGTGAGTTTACCTCCCACACTTTCGGCACAACTGGTGCAGACCCTACGGAGAAGGCGCTGGGCAAGAGTACCCCGGAGCGTGGAGGCGATGACACTGTATTGGAGTCCCAGGTCCACCAACCGGGGAACGGAAGACACGGCGTCGTTGGCGTGGACGGTAGCCAGAACCAAGTGCCCCGTCATGGCCGCCTGGGCGGCGGTCTCGGCGGTCTCTCTGTCCCGGATTTCGCCAACCAGGATGACGTCCGGGTCCTGGCGGAGAATGGATCGAAGGGCTGACGCGAACGTGAGACCCTGTTTTGTCTCCACCTGAGTCTGAGTGATGGATGGAAGCTCGTATTCGATGGGGTCTTCCACCGTCATGATGTTGACTCTGCCGTCCGCAAGCTCACGCAGGGCGCCATACAACGTGGTAGTCTTGCCGGACCCGGTCGGTCCGGTAACGACCACGATCCCCTCCCGGAATCCCAATAGCTGACGGAGCCGGTTCAGCTCGTATTCCGGAACCTGAAGATCTTCCAGGGTCACGGAAGCGTCGGAATCCAAAACTCGGATTACACATTTCTCCGCACCCCCGGCCGGCAACGTGGACACCCGGAGATCGTAGGCCGAGCCCCCCACCTGGACCCTGGCTTTCCCGTCCTGGGGGCGCAGGCGGTCGGTGATGTCCAGCTTCGATAGGATCTTCACCCTGGAGATCACCCGGTTCAGGGCGGACATGGGCAGATCCATGTGCTTTCTGAGGACCCCGTCGACCCGGTATCGAACGGTCCCCAAACGGCGGCCCGGCTCGATGTGTACGTCACTCGCTCCCTGTGAGATTCCGTCCCGGATGATGAGGTTGGTGAGCTTGACCACCGGGGTAGCCTGGACCTCCCCCTCGGTGATGGTCTCCGGACCCATGGCTTCCACCAACTTTACGGCGTCTTCGTCGGTGCCCCCGAGGTCGAGGTTCCCCAGGAGGTCTTCCACGGCTTTTTCCGGAGAGAACCGGTCGTCGAGGGCGTTTTTGATCGCCCTCGGAGACGCGACCTGGAAAACCACCTTCCGCCCCGAGGTAAAGGCCAGCATGCGTTCCGCTTCCATGTCGGTCGGATCGGCCGTGGCCACCACCAGCTGCCGATCCGAGCCTGAGACCGGAAAGATCTTGAGTCGCCGGGCGAGCTCCTCGGGTACGAGGAGGAAAGCCGTGGGGTCGGAGTGGGAAAAGTCGGCCACAGTCATTCGGAAGAACTCGGCAACGATCCCGGACAACTCAGCTTCCGAAACCGCAGCGGCTTTCGCGACCGTCCTCCAAGCGTCCTCGGCCGAAGTCTGAGGGGGAAGGTCTACCTGCACGTCTCCCAGGAGGCCCGCCCGGCCGGCGATCCGGACCATCCAGTGAGATGACGAGTTGAAGGAATCGGGCGTCACGAGACCGTCTTTCTTTCCCTTTTTGCTGTTCGGATTCCCGACGTCGAGGGTCCGCTCAGTACTACAGAGAGCGGATTTGTCGCCCAGAGAAAACTAGTTTGTTGCCCAGAGAAAACTAACCCGTGGAC
>JABDNZ010000365.1 GCA_013043565.1 Gemmatimonadota bacterium
CCCCTGTACTGGCCCCGATGGCTGCCCCTCCGAGACCTCCGATCAAGGCTCCCACCGCCGTGTTTTTTCCCCAGTGGCGACGTCCCTGATGGATTTCCAACCGATTCACGGCGGACAAAGGGCAGATCGACTCGTTGCTCCCCATCCTGAGGACCAGAGAGCCACCCTCGACACCACGAAAACTCCCTTCCTTTTTCGGAAGGTCACATTCGGGCGCGGAAACCCTGATCCTCTCACCCAAGGCGATCTCGGAAATCTCTTGGCCGGCCAGATTCTGAAGAGGAACGCTGGCGAGGATTACTCCGAGAAGCAAAGGCGTCCTCATGGCTACCTCCTTCGTCCGGGCGGGCCCGCCGGTTGGTTTCGGGGGCCTCGAGCCCACGATTGCAGAAGGGGCGTTCCCTGAGCGTGCCCTGAGCGTGGCGCCGTTAGGAAGAGGGCGGATGCGGCGCGGAGGTTGCGTGATTTCTGACGCTCCCCAACCCTTACCATATGAAAGGAATCATCATTATTGCTGCGGGGGCGTCGCTGGTGATTCTCGCCGCCATTGCCGGTGGACCGGTCCTCGAACGGAACCGTCGGGCAGGAGAGATCAAGGCCCTGCGGACCGCCTTGGACTTGTCCCGCATGTCCGCCGACTCTTGCAGCCTGGTCCTCGGTTGGGAACAGGAAGAGTTCCTGCGTTTCAACGGCGTGGTGGATTCGCTACGGAACGAAGTGGACGGATATGAGGACCCGGCCCAGGGCGGGGTTCCGGAAGAGGTTTATACCGAATACCTGGCGACGTTCGAACTCTACAACGATTCGGTCGGAGTTTGGCAGGATCGGGCCGACAGCCTTCAAGCAAAGGAAGGCAGATGCCGGGCGCTGGTGGAATCCCACAACCAGCTAAGTGATTCGATCAGAAGAGTTCAGGAGGGGTGGAGAAGCGGGGGAGAGTAGGAGGCTTTTTCACCTGCCTCTGAGGAGTGATTCGAGAGCCAGCTTCACCGCTCGCTGGAGTCTACTTCGTTTCTGGAAAAGGGCCTTATCCGGCACCTCGATCACTTCGTAGTCCTCTGGCCCAGGGTCACCGAAGTAGACACCTCCCGCGAAGTCCGCTCCCTCCAGTAATTCGATCCCCCCTCTTCCGTAGTACACCCGAGCACCGATGGCGTTTTCGACCGTCACCGCCAGGGACAGCGCCCAGACCCACCCTTCCGGATCGGGTTCTTGAAAGTCGTCTTCTCCGCGTAGGATGAGATTGGCGATCCCCGAGAGGATCTTCGCGCCGGTTGACCTCGTGTCCCCCACTTTTTGCTTGATCCCGTCCCACCGGGCCTCGTCCCCCTCGAAATAAGCTTGAGCCCCGACGATGTCGGGGAAGAGGAAGGCGTCCACGGCATACTCTTGGGCCAAGGCGAGGACCACCCGTTTTTCGGAGGCATCCCCCGACAGGGTCGCCTTGAGGCCGGTTTTCGGATCAATGACGCCGCTCGCCTTGGGAGGGACAGGGGGTTGGCCTGCGCGTCGCTCGGCCATCTCACTTTCGGTCGGCTCCGGATCCACATCGGATCGGATGGACTCCCAGGTTTCGAAAGGGAGGAGGTGAAACCCGGCACCCTCTAGCTCGGAGAAAATGTCCTGGATGAACCCGTCGACGATGGAGTCATGAACCGGGATGTCCTCCGGGATGGCCAGTGGAGCAACCGCGATGGTCCCGACCTCCTTCGCAGACCGAGCGGCCGAGGCTGCCGACTCCTGCTCCTCCCCAACGAAGCGAATCGCTGTGGCACTCCACACCGGGATGGGCAGGTCTAGGGGTCCCCCGCCTGATTGGTGCTCGTTTTCGCCTAGAACGATCCCTTGGGCCCCGACTTTCCCGGCTTCATACCTGAGTTGATAGAGGATGTCCTCCTCAAAAGTCCCCCCTTCATCCCAAACCGATTCCTTCACCGAGATCCGGGCAAGGGGCTGATGCTTCACCAATACCCGTTCCTGGCCTGAGAAGACCCACACGTCCTGGGGTGGGACGGCCTCATATTCCTTCCCCGGGGGGCCAAGCATGACGACCTCGGGCGAGAGGCCACAGCCCGCCATTAGGAGGGCTATACCCAGGCAGGTGAGCGAGCTTATACGCATGGCATATGATACACTCCTCACAGCCGAAGGGTTACAACTCCGACCATCGCTGGCAGTAGGCCCCCAGTTCACGGCTCCACCCTCCTTGGTAAACCCTTCCACCCTCCTTCGTACATTTCTCTTAAGAAAGCAATTCTCCGGGAAACTGTGTTGGAGGGGATTTAACCATGAGTCGTACCGCTAAACATCGATCGATCGGATCGGCCATCTGCATTCTCCTTGTCGTACCCGTCCTCCTTGCCTGCAACAAGGACCCGGTGGACGTGGAGGACGACCCGCTTCCGGACGCCGATCTGCGTGTCCTTTTCATCGGGAACAGTCTCACCTACACGAACCGACTTCCTGACATGGTGAAGACCATTGCCGAGGCAACCGGCCACACCATGGCTGTCGGCATGGTCGCACTCCCCAACGTCAGCCTTGAGGACCACTGGCTGAACGGGATCGAGCAAACCATCCTGTCCGACAAGGCAGACGTGGTCGTTATGCAGCAGGGCCCTTCCTCCCTTCCCCAAAACCAGGAATACCTCCGGGCCTGGACGGAGATTCTAGCCGACCCGATTCGTGCGGCCGGGGGAGAACCCGCCCTCTGCATGGTGTGGCCCGACATCACGCGGGTGGACGCCTTCGGGGCGGTCTACCAGTCGTACCTGGGAGCGGCCAATGCGGTGAATGGAATCTTAATCCCTGCCGGCTTGGCCTGGGTTCACTCTTGGGAGCTCGATCCCGAGTTGCAGTTATACGGATCCGACGGGTTCCATCCGTCCGATCTCGGAACCGCGGTAGCGGCCCTGACGATCTTCAGGGTGCTTTTTAATGAGGACGTGTCTATCCTCCCCGACCGGTTCGTGCCGGTGACTCCGAGCCTTCCCATCGTGGACCTTGGACCCAGGGCACCCTTCATCCGACAAGCGGTGGAGACTGCCGTCGAAGCTGCCGGTGTCGGAATACGGACCAAGTAGCGGACCCGAAGGCAACCCGCCTGAATCCGAACCGACTCTGACTCGTATAGATACGTGACCGGTTCGTCATTCTCTGGCTGCTGAAAGGAAAGCGCCATGCGACGCCTTCTCCGCCTCTCTCTCTTTCTGCCCGCTATCGCCCTTTCTGCCTCCTGCCAGGACCGCCCGGACCAGGGGGAGGCGGCCAGAGGCCCCTTCCCGGAGGCTTCGGCCCAAGTTGCTGAAGAGCTCATCGCCGAGGCCGTAGCTTCCATCAATGAAGCCGATTTCTACTCCCGGATCGGGTTTCTGGCTCACGACTCCCTCGGAGGTCGGGATACTCCAAGCCCCGGATTGGAGATGGCTGCGGCATGGGCTGCGGAAGAGTTCGCGGGCATGGGACTGGAGCCGGGGGGTGATGACGGCTCGTACATCCAACGGTGGGAGTATTCCCCGGGGCGAGGGGCCGAGG
>JABDNZ010000369.1 GCA_013043565.1 Gemmatimonadota bacterium
CCTGTGAACTGCCCGCCAGCGGAAAACCCCAGGAAGAAGTGGTTCATGGCCGGGTCGCCCTCCCGTTCCTGGATATAGTCCACAATCAGAGGCACATACGCGTAAGTCCATTCTTCGGGCTCAGCCACCGACCCGTCCTCCCTGAACACCCCCCCGAACTGGTAGGTGCGATTGGGGAACCGCTCCAGGTCGAACTCCGGGACGACCACCAGGGAATGAGACCTCTCGGCCATCAACGCGGAGCTATCACGATATCTCATGGCGGTCCGAGACGCTCCGTGGAAGACCACGATGAACTGCTCCCCTGAGTAGGTCCCCGGTTTGTAGTAGTGAAGGTTGAGGGGCGTGCCATTGAAGTCGACTGTCACAACACCACTCCCCACCGGAAAAGGATCGCTGGACGAAGCTCCTTCGCCGACCGTCGGCACCGTTTGAGCCGCAACAGTCGACGCCGTAAGAGTGACGGCCACCAAGAGGAAGGCCACCTTCGAATAGCGGGGGGCAAGGGCCGGATGGTTCATGAGTCTTCCAGTGGATGTGGGAGGAGGGAAATCTCACAGTCCTAAACGTAAGAAGCCACCCCACCATCACGGTGGGATGGCCTAAATGTGCGTCGGCCTCCCCTGCCCTGTTCCTTCCCTGGACTAGGTCAGACTAATTCCACTCAGGCCGGCCGTGCTTTTTTCGGCCCAAGGAATCTTCGTCGTCTTCGGCGAAGCCCGCCTCCCACTCCGCCCACTTCTCCTCCGCATCCTCTTCCTCTCCGTCGTCCCATTCTTCATCCAGGTCGTCGTCTTCGCCCTCCCAGTCCAGGTCGTCGTCCCACCCTTCCTCATCGTCATCGTCCCAGGCGAACCCCAAGGGAAGGTCAAGGGACTCCTCGTCCGCCCAGATCCATCCGTCCTGCATGCTCCTCTCCTCCAGCGCGGGGACCCAGGTCGAAGCTTGGGTCAGGGTCTAAAGCCGATAAACCCATTAATCAACCGACCCGCGTTATTGTCAAGAAGAAATCCTTAGCGCCACACTTCGTGTACGAGGGCCATCCCATTCGGCCAAAAAGATGCCCTGCCAGGTGCCAAGGATGATGTCCCCTCGATGGATCAACAAACTGAGGCCGGGACCGAACAGACTCGTCTTCAGGTGGGAGTCGCTATTCCCCTCCCCATGCCGGTAGCTCCCCTCATGGTGCGGCACGAGCTCGCCCATTTTCCAAACCATATCCCGGGCTACATCCGGATCTGCACTCTCGTTCACCGTCAGTGCACATGTGGTGTGCATCGACCATAGATGAACCGCCCCCTCTGTCAGGCCCGACGCCAGCACCGCGTCCCGGACCTGACGTCCAATGTTGACCATCTCAGTCCGCTGAGTCGTCTTGACTTCCAGAAACCGGATCATGGCACGTCTCCTTCACTGGCCTCGCTCCCATCCGTCACATCGATCTGATGCAGAGGGCGAGGCTCCAGTTGGAACGTGACGTGGGAGATCCCACGCTCGTTCAACCTCAGATTGATCTCGTCCAGAATCCTACGGTGCATGTTCAGGTCATCGATGACTCCGTGGCCGCTCATGGCCACGAAGCCGCTGGTCAGGGTCCACACGTGGATGTCGTGAAGCTCCTCGAGTCCTTCGATCTGCTTCAGGTTCTCAACCAACTCTTCCACGTCCAGGCCCCGAGGCGCTCCCTCCAGGAGAATGTCGGTGGCTTCCCGAACCAGCCGCCACGCACCAACAAGGATGAGGAGGGCGATGACCACCGAAATGATGGGATCGGCAAGCATCCACCCGGTCGTGAGGATCAGGGTCCCGGCGATGATGGCTCCGATCGATCCCAAAAGATCACCTAGGACGTGGAGGTACGCCCCACGCACGTTCAGGCTCTCGCCGGCATGGCGGTGGAGGAGGAGGGCACCAGCCACGTTGACGCCCAACCCCACGATGGCCACACCCATCATCAGCGGCCCATCAACATCCGGCGGCGCTTGGAAGCGTTCCCATGCTTCCTTGAGAATGAAGAACGAAATGAAGAGGAGGGCCGCCCCGTTGATGAAAGCCGCCAGGATTTCCAACCGCACATAACCGTACGTCTTGGTGGGGCTGGGCGGCCTCTGAGCCAACCGCATGGCCACCAGTGAGAGAGCCAACGCCGCCACATCCGTGAACATGTGGCCCGCATCGGCCAACAGAGCCAGGGAGTTGGAGAGGATCCCTCCCACAACCTCGGCGACCATAAACCCGGCGGTGATCCCCAGCACCCAACGCATCTTCCGGCGCTGGGTCTTTCGGTCCCCCTGACTCCCGTGGAAGTGGTCGTGGACGGGCCCCTGGTCGGCCACGTCGGAATTCGCAGGGGCGTGGAAGGAATGGCGGTGGTGATGATGGTCATTCATGAGCCCTCCCCCGTGACAGGAGGCCGAGCGTGAACATGAGCGTTGCGATGCGAGTCAAGGAAGCCCCTGGTATTCGCCTGGTATTCAGATTATTTCCGAAGATAATCGAGAGTTCTCGACTAGCACACGCTGAAGATATGTCACGTTTTCAAGAAGCCGTCCTTCACACCGTGGCCCGAATCCCCGAGGGGAAAGTCACCAGCTACGGCGCCGTGGCCGCCATGGCCGGGCAGCCACGTGCCGCAAGGGGGGTAGGATGGATATTGAATCGCCTCGAGCCCGGTACCGACCTGCCATGGTGGAGGGTGGTGAACCGGGAGGGGGGCCTGTCGACCTTCAAGCTCCCCACCGGGACCGGCCCCCTGCAAAGGGCACGGCTCGAATCAGAGGGTGTATGGTTCGACTCCGAGGGCCGCGTGTCAGAAGACCGTTTTTGGTGGCGTCCTGATCGTGACTGACAACCAACCCCCCAGGGAAAGTTCATGACCGAAATGCTCGAGACGGACGTCCTGGTCATTGGATCCGGAGTCGCCGGGGCAACCGCCGCCTTGGAGCTGGCTGACGCCGGTTTGCACGTGACGGTGGCCACGTTGGGACGGGACTCGAAGGACTCCAGCACGTACTGGGCGCAGGGTGGAATCGTGTTCAGAGGAGAGGACGATTCGCCTGATCTCCTGGCAAAAGACATCCACCACGCAGGGGCAGGCCACTGCAGCCCGGAAGCGGTGAGGATCATCTCCGAGGAGGGGCCGCGCCTCCTGCAGGAGCTCCTGATCGATAAGGTGCACGTGGCCTTTGACCGAAACGAAGACGGGACCCTCTCCCTGGTTAAGGAGGGCAGTCACTCGGTCGCCCGGATTGTCCACGCCACCGACGCCACAGGGAAGGCAGTCCAGCTGGCGCTCAGGGAACGGATGGCAGGCCACCCGAACATCGACATTCTCTTCGAGCATACGGCCATCGATCTCCTGACTCCCTCCCACCATGCCAGGAACCGGCTCGCGGTCTACGATCCCCTGTCCTGCTTGGGCGCCTACCTCCTGAACCAGACCGAGGGCCGGGTGATCCGGTGCCTCGCAAAGAAGACCATCCTGGCTACCGGAGGTTTGGGCCAGATCTTCCTGCGAACCACGAACCCTTCGCGGGCACAGGGGGACGGACTTGCTATGGCATATCGGGCCGGTGCCCGAGTCATCAACAACGAGTTCATCCAGTTCCACCCTACGACCTTCTACCATCCTCACGAGCCCAACGCCCTGATCTCGGAAGCTGTTCGGGGAGCGGGGGCGAGGCTGGTCAGGGCCAACGGGGAACCGTTCATGCAGGAGTACAGCCCCGACTGGAAAGACCTGGCACCTCGGGACGTGGTGTCCCGAAGCATCCATGACGAGATGCTCAAGACCGACATGCCCCACGTCTACCTCGATCTCCATTCCTACATCCACCCCGATCGTATCAGGGAGCATTTTCCCAACATCTACCGAACCGGTCTGGAATACGGTGTCGACATCAGCAGCGAGTTAGTCCCGGTCGTCCCCGCCGCCCACTACTTCTGCGGAGGGGTATGGGTCGACGTTTGGGGCCGGACTACCATCGCCGACCTTTACGCGGTCGGCGAAGTATCCTGTACCGGGGTGCACGGGGCCAACCGTCTCGCCAGCACATCCCTCCTGGAGGGGCTCGTTTGGGGAAAACGGTCCGCCGACCATATCCAGAACAGCCTTCCGCCCCAACTTCCACTGCCGGCCAAAGACGTTCCGCCTTGGGAAGACTACGGAGGTGAAGCCCCCGACCCGGCACTCATCACCCAGGACCTCAGCAGCATCAAGCACATCATGTGGAACTACGTGGGTTTGGTGAGAACATCCCCCCGCCTCTCACGGGCAATCCGGGAGCTCCGGGCGCTGGAGACCGAGATCGAAAGGTTCTACCGGGTGGCCGAGATCACGGACGGTCTGATCGGCCTTCGAAACGCTGTCCGGACGGCCATCATCGTGACTATGGCGGCCTGGGAGAACAAAGGAAGCATGGGCTGCCACTACCGTCAGTAGCCCCCCTGAAACCCCCCGAGCCACGCCCTCGTAGGACACCTAAGAGACTTAGGTATCCCATTCGACGAGGGCGGTCCCAATGGCCGGAGACTTATTCACAGGTACGCTGGAGCTTCTCATCCTCCGTACCCTGGCAAACGACCTGGTACACGGATACGGCATCGCCCGGAGCATTCGGGAAAAGACCGATGGCGTATTGGACGTGGAGCAGGGAGCCCTCTATCCGGCCCTGCACCGCCTGAACCGACGGGGGTTTCTCAAAGGTGAGTGGGGGGAAACCGAGACGGGGAGGAGGGCTCGGTTCTACTCGCTGACCAAGAAGGGACAGGCGGCGCTGGCGCAGGAAACCACCCGCTGGGACGAGCATGCAAAGGCGGTTTATGCGGTGCTCAAACAGGTGGAGGGATAGGCCATGAAGCCGACCTTCAGGGCGAGGGATTTCCAGCCCAACGCGGAGCGGGACGTCAGAGAAGAGATCGAGGCCCATATCGAGATGGAGGCTGAATCCCTGATGAAGCAAGGTTTGCCAGAGGACGAAGCCAGGGAGGAGGCCCGGCGCCGCTTCGGAGACCGGGAGCGGTTCCAGGGCGCAGCCCAACGGGAAGCCTCGGCTCGGGAGCGGAAAGTTCGATGGAGTGATCGGTTCGACTCGCTCATCCGGGACCTCAGATACGCATTTCGTCGGATGGCCAAGAGCCCGGGCTTCACGGCGATAGCCATTGTCTCGCTGGCTCTGGGGATCGGGGCCAACACGGCCATCTTCAGCCTGGTGAACGCTGTCCTGCTCTCCGGTGTTCCCGTCAGGGCCCCCCACGAGTTGGTCGAGGTTTATACCAGCGAGCCAGGGACCCCGGAGGAGCCCGGTTACCCCTACAGCGTGTCCACCTATCCCGACCTCGTGGATCTGAGAGAGCAAACCGACGTCTTCACTGGGGTCGCGGGCTACGAAGCGTTCTTCTCCCGCCTGGAAACGGAAACCACCACTGAGCCGATTTGGGGGGAGCTAGTCTCCTGGAACCTCTTCTCGGTCCTTGGAATCGATCCCGCAGCTGGAAGGTTCTTTGTAAGCGAAGAAGGGCAGACCCCTGGAACCCATTCTGTTTCCGTCCTGGGCTACGACTTCTGGCAGAAGCGTT
>JABDNZ010000370.1 GCA_013043565.1 Gemmatimonadota bacterium
GTCATAGCCCGCATGGACCAGGTTCCAGCAAAATCGGCCAGGGCCGAGGCCATGGGAGCTTCTGCTTCCGACATCTCACTTGCGGGGGCCGCTTGATCTTCGCCGTACCCACAACCGACGGCTAAAACCAGGGCTCCCAAGACGGCAATGCGCCTCATGGGTACCTCCTGAGTTTTGTGATGGATACCTGAAAAGCTATAAGGACGGGGGATTTCTGGCAATCTGAAGAAACTGTTTCTTCCCGAAGGAATTTCTCCCGGCCAGTGCCGAAACGGGGCATTCGCCAGAAGACGGTCTCCACTAGTGGGAGCCGGGTGCCTCCTCTTTCGGTTCGACCCGCTCGCCGCAGGCCACGCAGAATTGCCACTCCAGCCGTAGCGATGTGCCACAGGACACGCAGATGTCTCTCCTCATATCCTCGCCACAAAAGGGGCAGAAACTCACACTCGTCTGCTCAGGAAGGCCTTTCTTACAGGAGGAACAAACCTGAAACGGGGGTAGTGCCTCCTCCGCCTTCTGGACCTCCGGGTCAAGGGTCTCGACCGGGGCACAAATGCGGACGCCGACATGAAGGAAGTCTCGCAGGACGTTGGGATCGACTCGACCGTAACGGGTCTCCCGTTCCAGCTTTTGTCGATCGGAAATCGATTCGACTTCGAGGTATCCGCCCTGACCGCTCAAAAGCCTCAGGAGGGCCCTCTCATAGTCGAAGATCGAGTCGACTCCCAGCTCTCTCTGACAAGCACCAAAGGGAGCCAGGTCGTAGTAGATGTCCGACACGGACACGGTTTGGTCGGCGACCGGACGGTTCCTCCGACGGAGTCCCTCGACCAAAACCTCGTGGAACCGTTCCAATACTTCTTGTGGGTCTCCTATCACGTATGGACGTCCGATCCGAAGTGGGGTTTTGTCCGGGACTGCCGAGAGTATCTTCGAGCCCCCATTCAGCGCAATCCCCGCAAGGGCCATGCCTCCGGACACCCTGAACCGTCCAAGCTGTTCGAACAAGGGGAATTGCCTGAAAACCGGGTGAACGGCGATACCTGCTCGGGGTGGACACGGGGGCACGCTGTCGCAGCGGCCACGCAACACCTGTCCTGTGTGAGGGGGTTGGAGGCTGGGGCTGGAAGCGGGATGGTCCCGGAATACGAAAAGGAAATCTCTTTCAGAGGCGGGATAAAATTCCCAAGGAACTCACGGAACCGAGCCCAAGAACCCTGCCCTCCCTTTCCCGGTGCCGGGGTTTTGCGGGGCGCGAATTACGGAAGGCCCCGAGGGCAACTCCATTGGGAAACCGCACCAGGACGCTGTCTTCGGGCAGCCCTCGGAGCGCGCACCGCAACCTACCCTCGCCGGGAACCACCTGCCCCGAACCCAGCTTCCGAGTTTCAGGCTCATTTCGGTGCGAATCTTGCGCGATGACAGGGGTTTACCGACACCAGGGACCGCCTTTGAATAGCTCCCGAACTCGGCTCTGAATACGAGTCCGGGACGGCCCCGAATCTTCCTGGCGTATCCCACTACACGAAGTTGACCCCTCATTCCACCGGAGGCCCACCTATGAGAAAACTGCTCGCCCTCATACTCCTCGTCGGCCTCGCCGCTTGCGCCGACGAGCCGACAGCCCCCGACGTGACGGTCCCCGACCTGGTCGTTCAACAAGATCGGGTTGGGAACGGTTTCCCCCAGGGTTCCCACGACTACAAGCTCAACATCATCGGTGTTCCCAAGAACAAAACCGCTGATATGGACAACAACAACGGACGGCGGATTTTTGTTCAACTCAACGGAGGCCAAAAGGTCTGCGTCACCGACGCGGATTGGGAAGCTTATCTAACGCTCTTGGGTGAGCCTCTCACCGACAACCCGTACCAGTGCACTGCGGAGGAGTGGGAAGACGCCCTTCACGGCGGACGGGGCAAGAAAACGGGTGGTTGGGATGCTCTCGACAAGGTCAACAAAATCCTCCTCACACCTAACGAGGACGACGTATTCCAGGTGCTAGACGCCAATGCCACCGACCAGGACGGCGCAGAGTTCACCATGCCGGACGACGTTTACAGCTCCTACAAGGTGTACGCCCGCGCCCTCGGGAAGCCTGGTGGCAAGGCCGCCATCACTCTATGCGCCAACGAAACCGATGAGACTGTAGACGGGGAATACCCCGGCGATGTCGAAACCTGGTGCAGTATCAACCAGGCAGTATTGGAACGAACGAAAGGAAAGGCGAGAGCTGAAGACGTAACCGACGTTCTCTTCACCTTGACCGTTCTCATCGATGTGGAAGACACGAAAGACCTGGCCCTCTCCTATTGCCTCGGTGAGGCCGACCTAATCGATCCGCTTGACCTTGAGCTTCAGGTTGCGGACGTGCCGATCTTCCATAGCTGCTTCGAGGACTATTTTTGGAACTACGATAACAACGGACTCAAGCTCCTCCAGCTGCGATTCTATCAGGTCCCAACTAGCTAAGCGGGCTCAGGTCCAAAAAGGAAAACCCAGGGG
>JABDNZ010000372.1 GCA_013043565.1 Gemmatimonadota bacterium
TGGGCGATGTTCCCCAGGTGACACAATAGTTGGCTCTTGTGTCCACCCTCGATGTGGGCTTTCGGGGTCCCTTCTCCCCGGACGGAGTCCAGGAAGTTGGCGATGTGGAGGTCCGTAAGGCTCCCCCCGCCCCGAGTGTCGAGGGCGTCGATGGTTTCCCCTCGCATCCGTCGGGCGATCTCGTTGTTCTGGTTGTCGTAGATCACGTAGCCGGACCGGTCGACGATGGCCGTGCCCTCCGTCCCGTGAATGGAAGCTCCCCGCCCCCTCCCTTCGGTAGGCCGGCCATTACAGCTTCGGCCCTCCCACGTGATGGTGGCTCCGTTCGCGAACTCGAAGCTTGCCATCTGAGTGTCGGGACACTCCCAGTCGTCGTCGTAGTGATAGCGGCCTCCCGCCGAAGTGACTTTGGTGGGGAAGTCCACATCGAGGGCCCATCGGCAGACATCGATCTCGTGAGTGCCGTTGTTGCATATCTCACCGGTCCCCCATCTCCAGAACCAATGCCAGTTGTAATGGATCACGTTGTCCCGGTAGGGGGTCCTGGGGGCAGGGCCTTGCCAGAGGTCGTAGTCGAGCCAGTCGGGGATGGGCGCCTGCACACCCCGTCCGATGGGGCCTCGCGTGTTGGCGTACCAAGCCCGGCCGTAGTAGGGCTTTCCGATGACGCCGTCCCGGATCTGCTGCATGAGATCGATGGACTCGGGGGCGGAGCGCTGCTGGTTGCCCATCTGGATGACGAGGCCATGGCGCTTCTGGGCTTCCACCAGAAGTTCCCCCTCTCCAGGGCCGTGCCCGCAGGGCTTCTCCAGGTATACGTGCTTCCCCGCCTGGAGGGCCAAGAGGGCTGCCGGGGCGTGCCAGTGGTCGGGAGCGGCCACCACCAGAGCATGGACCGCTGGGTCGTCCAACGCCCGGCGAAAGTCGGTGACCCCATGGGGCGCCTGGCTCTGTAGCCCGCCTACCTGGCCCACGGTGGTCTCCACGGCCCGTGCGTCCACGTCGCAGATGTACCGGACCTCGGCCCCCATCCTCACGAAGGCCTTCGCCAGCTCGTTCCCGCGGCTGTTCACGCCCATGACGGCGGCCACCACCCCGGTGGGCTCCTGTAGGAGGTCGTCAAAGGGTCGGGCGTGACCAAGGACCCCAAGGCCGACCGTGGCCCGCGCTGTCTTCCCGATGAAATCCCTTCGGTCCATGGGATGGTGCTTTATGGGATGAATCATGGTGTGATCTCCCGAATCTTTATGTTCCGAAACCAAACGTCATCCCCATGATCTTGAAGCACGATGTGTCCCATCCTCTGGTCGGCGAACCCCTCTATGGGCGCGTACTTGCTGGCCGCGAGTAGAGCTTCGAACTCAGGGGTGCCCAGGTCGAACTCGAGGATCTTGATCCCGTTGAGCCAATGCTCTCCATGACCTTGCGTGAACACGATCCGGCCTTCGTTGAAGGACCCGACAGGTCGGGTTTCTTTGCCTGGGCCGGGCGGTACGAGGTCATAAAGGGCCCCGGCCATGCGGTTGGGGCCGTTCAGGGCATCGGGGTGCAGGTCGTCGTCCAGAATCTGGTACTCGAAGCCCAGGGCCGCGTTGACGGGCGGGGAAGCCACCGACATGGCCTCCGAGACGTTGTACTTGATGCCGCTGTTCGCCCCCGGCGCCACCCGCCATTCAAAAACCAGCTCGAAGTCCCGGTAGGCCTCCAGCGTGCGGAGGTCGCCCCCCACCAGGGGCTGCCCATCGGGTGCCGTGGGAACCGCCCCGCTGGCCACCTTCCGGATGGTCCCATCATCGATGATCCAGTGTCCCCCGGGGACCGAGTTCCGGCCGAGGCCGGTCCACCCGTCGAACGTCTCACCGTCGAAGAGGGTGATCCACTCCAGGTCCGGTTGGGTGGGCTCCTCCTGACCACTTTGGGCATCGGGCTCGGCCTGGGTGTCGGCCTGGGTGTCGGCCTCCGGCTGGGTATCGGCCTCCGGCTCTGCATCGGCTCCACAACCCATGGCGGAGGCAAGGAAGAACAAAGAAAAAGCGGCAGCACACCGGGGCCCAAACCGCGGCCCGGACCAAATCGACTTCATGACTCCTCCTCCAGGTAGTCCGAAAACTCAACCAATCCTTTGCCTCTGATGGCTTCGTTGCCCAGGGCCACGGCCACGGCGGAGGCCCATCCGACCTTCTCGTCGGCGAAGGGGCGCGTGTCGGATCGGAGGCTCTCGATAAACGAGGCCACCGCCAGAAAGTTGGGGTTCCCCTGCTCACCGTCCGGGATCTCGATGGGAAGGCCGGCTCCGCGGTAAGGCATGTCTCCCCGCGTGCTCAGCGTGGCGCTGGTGTGGACCCCACGTTCGATGAGCTCCTCGGGGACAGCGGAGTTTGCTCTTGCCGGTTCGTAGTAAAAAGCCCCGTCCTCCAGGGTCAACTCTATGCTTCCGCCGGTACCGTAGATGTTGACCTGGTACCCGACCTTGTGATTCCCGATGATGGAGCTGAACACGTGGGTGCCGCCGCCGGGGTAGGTGAAGACCGCCTGCACGTCGTCGAACGTCTCGCGGCCGTCGTCGTAGAAAGTGACGGCACCCCTCCCCATCACTCGCTCCGGAGTTTCTCCGAAGATCCAGTTGGCTACGTCGATCTGATGGGAGCCCAGTTCGGCCAGAAGACCACCGGAGAACTCCCGGTACAATCTCCAGTTGATGAGCCGTTCCAGGGAGGGGTCGGGTACGGAGCGACGCCAGTTGTAGTTTCGGTGCCAGTATCCGTAGACGTGGGTCACCTTGCCGATTTCGCCGTTACGGATGCGATCGATGGCCTGACGATACCAGGGAGCGTACCGATACTGGAGGCCGGTCTGAAAATGTCGACCGCTCGCTTCAGCCGCTTGGACGATGGCGTTGCAGTCCTGCACCGTGTAGGCCATGGCCTTCTCGCCGTAGACGTGCAGGCCACGTTCCAGGCAGGCCACCATGTGCTCCCCGTGGAAGCTGAGGGGTGAAGCGACGATCACCGCATCGAGGTCCCCGGCGGAGTCCAGCATCTGCCGATAGTCCGTGAAAGCCGGTGTGTCCTCACCCGTGATCTCACGGCCTTCGGCGAACCGTGGTTCGTACACGTCGCAAAGGGCCGTCACTCTCACTTCCGGGATCCGGAGAAACAGCTGGGTGATGTACTTGCCTCGGCTACCGGCTCCGATGACGCCCACGTTGATCTGATCGGAGGGTGAAACCCTGGTACGGGAGAGTGTCTCAGCCATGGCCTCGACACCAAATGCCGTGCTTCCGGCCGCGATAGCCGATGCCCTGACGAAGTCTCTTCTTTTCATCGTTCAGTCCACCTCTCGTTCCGAAGGTCCCCTGGAGAGTCGTATATCAGTGCTCGATGGGATCCGGCCATCTGGTGGAGAGTAGCCGTCGGGACCCGGTGTGGTCGAAGACGAGGAGCGCCCTCAGGTCCGGCGCCTCGTCCAGAAGGCTTTTCGCCTCTTCAGGACCCATGACGAACAGAGCAGTGGAGAAGGCGTCGGCCTCCGTCGCGGAGCTCCCCGTGACCGTGATCTGCTTGGTTCCCTCCGCGGGACGACCGCTCCGCGGGTCGATGATGTGGCCGTACCGCCGTCCATCGAGGACAAAGTACTTCTCCGTGTTCCCGGACGTCGATAACGCCCGGTCTCGTAGCCAAATCTCCGAGAGGGCCTGGCCCGGGCGATCTGGATCCGGGATGGTGATCCGCCATCCCGGGGCCTCCGGTGGCGCCCCGATGGCGACGTAGCTGCTCTGGCCCAGACCGAGGAGAGCCGAGCCGACACCCAGTTCCCGCAGCCGCTGGGCCGCCCGGTCCAGAGCCCATCCCTTCCCGATCCCGCCTACATCGAGCTCTACCCCGCCCGTGAGGAAGCGAATGGTTCGGGAGTCCTCATCCATCACCACCCTTTCCCAACCGCTCCGGGCCCGAGCCTCGGACAGCTCTTGTTTCGAAGGAAGAATGCCGGACTCCCCGGAGGAACCCCACACCTCCACCAATGGCCCCACGGTGATATCGAAGGCGCCGCCGGTCCGGGCGCTGAGGGAGAGGGCCTCCCGCAGGAAGCGGAACACCATGGGGTCGGTGGTGACCGGCCCCCGCGCCGCTTCTCTGTTGATCCGCGACACCTCGCTCGCGGATCGATATCGACTCAGGTCGGCCTCGACCCTGTCCATCTCGCTGAAGGCGGCTTCGAAGAGTTCGGAAGCCCGCCCGGAATTGGGAGCGTAAAGGAACACCTCGGCCAGCGTGCCCATGCCCTGATGCTGGCGTTGGAACAGAGAGTCCACGGGGTTTTGGGCGCTTTCGGGGCCACTCCGGAGAGCCGGGCCGGCCGAATCCGGCTCCGGGGAGAGGTGTGGGTCGAAGTGCAGGCCCATCTCGGCTATGAGTGGTTCAGCCAGGGCCTCTTCGACGACCAACCGCACCCGGTCCGTGGTGACCGGCTCGTGCAGGCGGTCCAGCTTCTTATAGCCGATCGTAGTGCCCATACTGATTCGCTTCCACGCACCGTCCACCCAGGCCTCCACCCGATATGCAGCCACCCTCTGACCCATGGCGATGGGTTCCTGAATCCGGATCACGTTGAACGTCGGGGTCTCCGGGAGGCCCAGCGTCACGCTCCCTGAACGCTCACCTTCTTCGGGGGCCCAGTAGGTGTCCGTCTTCCCGTCGAGGACCTTTGACCCCCCGTATCGGTGGAGGTCGGCCCCCCAGACGCTGCTCGCTTCTGCCTCCGCCCCGTTGGCCAGGTCCCGGGCGAAGATCCGGTCCAATGCAACACGGAATTCCGTTAACCGGGCCACGTCTTCGGCGGGGATCCGTCCCTGGTCGTTCGGGGGCACGTTCAGCAGAAGGAGGCAGTTTCGACCTACGGATTTGAAGTAGATCTCCAGGAGTTGATCCAGGGATTTCGGCTCTTGGTCGGGATGCCAGAACCAGCCCCGGCGGATGGACACGTCGCACTCACCTGGGATCCAGGCCGGCCCCTCCCGTTCCCCTGCGTTCAGATAATCTCCCTGGCCCGGCTTCCCGATCTCCACCTTTGTGGGATCGAGAGTGGACCAGTTCGTCTCCCCGGCGAATCCGCGTTCGTTCCCGATCCAGCGAACGTCCGGGCCCTCGTCCGAGAACATGACGGCGCCGGGTTGGAGCTGGCGAACCAGGGCCCGGTACTCGTCGAACGCATAGGACATTTCTCCCGCGTTCTCGCCCTTGGCTCCGTCGAACCAGACCTCCGCGATGGGGCCGTACCGCGAAAGCAGTTCCCTCAGCTGGCCCTGGTAGAATCGGTTGTACTCCTCTTCGTCCCCGTAACTGGGCTCGTGCATGTCCCATGGCGAGAGGTATAAGCCCAGTTCGAGGCCCTCTGCCCTGGCGGCTTCGGCGACCTCCCCAACCACATCGCCCTGGCCGTCCCTCCAAGGACTGCTTGCCACGGAATGGTTGGTGAACTCGCTCGGCCAGAGGGTGAAGCCGTCGTGGTGTTTGGCGGTGAGGATCACCGCTTTGAATCCGGCCTCCCGGGCTACCCGAACCCACTGGCCGGCGTCGAGGCGGGTGGGGTCGAAGATCGAGGGGTCCTCGTCCCCTGTCCCCCATTCCCGGTCGGTGAAGGTGTTCACCGTGAAGTGGAGGAACATCCGCAGCTCGTCTTCTTGCCATTCGAGCTGCCGGCCGGTGGGGACCGGTAACTGGGGCCTGGGTGGTGGAACGGGTCGGCCGTCTTGTGCCTTGAGGCTCCCGACCGGGGGGGTAGGGAACATCAGGAGTAGGCAGAGTGCAAGAGGCCTCATGGGTCTACCCGGCCCCCGGCGGGTCCAGGCGGAGGGTGGCCACGGTTCGGGCCTCGACCTTCGACCGTTCCAGCGGCAGGAGCCACAGTCTCCCCTCCTGCCAAAGCTCCAGCTGGTCGAAGGAGTGAGCGTTGGCAGGATAGCCTGATTGGCCCCCCGGAATGATGAACCCACCGGAGCCGTCGGGATCGGCCATGTCCACCACGTGTCGCTGACTGGGTCCCCAGATTACGCGGAAGGGGGGGTTGGCCCCGACCAGGCCGGCAACGTTCACGGAAAAGGGCCCACCAACCCGGGGAATCCCGGATCGGCCGAACTTCAGTAGGCTTCCCAGCACGGGAGCCTGGGCCAGGGGATGATCGAGGGTGAGTTGATGGGCTTCTCCCCATGGCATCTCGGCGTATTCCGCCGCGGCCCGGGCAGCTTCTGCTGGGGCTCCCGCCGGAAGTTGGATTCCTCCTTCCAACGTGCCATCCAGGGCTTCTTCCAGGACCCGGCCGGGGAAGTACCCGCCCTCACCTCCGTAGTAATGTTCCCGAAAGCTGCGGTATAGGAAGGTCCACCAGGTGTGGAAGAGGGTCGCCTCGGTGCTCTCCAGGTCGGCCAACCGGTCCCAGCCTTCCAGGCGCTCGGAGAGGTTATGGAGCCCGGCGTCCCGGAACGCGGCCACGGCGCGGTGGAGGTATCGGTCCACAAAAGCGCTGCCGGTATTCATCTGGATGTCCAGGAGGCTCGCCGCGTCGTGGAGATCCCGGGCTTCGATGAGCTCGGAAATACGCTGGGCCCGATAGGGACCGAACCAGCCCCCGTCGCTCACGAGCCTCGCCGCTTCATCCCTTCCTTGGGCGTTGTTCGCCGTAGCGATGTAACCCCGTTCCGGGGCCAGGAGATGGGGTTTTTCTTCGAAGGGAATCCAACCAGTCCAGTCGTGCTCCCCAGTCCACCCGGGAACAGGCAGGTGAGGCGGATGCCCCGACCTTCGATCGGGAACCTGACCCCCCATCCAGTACCCCCAGGCACCCGCGGTGTCGGCGAAGATCACGTTCTGGTGTGGGTTGTCGAACTGCCGCATGGCCCGGATGAACTCCTCGACATTCCGGGCGCGACCCATGTCCAACATTGCCTGGAACGTTCCGGCGGGAGTCTGGGCCACCCACTGAAAGGCCAGGAGCTCTTCGCCGGCCCGATCCTCCACCGGCGTGACGATGGGGCCGTGATAGGTGGATCGAACCTCCAGGATTACGGGGTCCTGACCCCGGACATGGATGATCTCTTCCCTGGTTTTGAACTCTCCGAAACCTCGTGCTGCGAGGTACTGGGACGGGTTTTCCGGATTGACCCTCTCGATGAAGAAGTCCGAGTCGTCCACCATGGCGTTGGTGAAGCCCCACGCAACGGCTCTGGAATGGCCGGCCACAACTCCCGGGGCTCCGGGTATGGTCATGCCCACGACGTCGTAACCGGGTGCATGGAGCCCCATCAGATACCAGATGTTCGGTGCGTTCATCCCCAGGTGCATGTCGTTGGCCAGCAGCGGTTTCCCGGATGCGGACCGCTTACCGCCAATGACCCAGGAGTTGGAGGCCCGCACGACGCTTCCCAACTCCAGGACCTGCGCGATGTCGTCCGATAGGGATGCGAGGGTCGCTGCGTCCAGAGAGACGGGAGGGGGCAGGGGTGATCCACCTGCCGCCACTCCCTCCACGGAAGCGTGAGCCGGGGCCTCCGTCCCCTCGGCCTCACCGGGCCAGCCCTCGACGATGGTTACTCCCCACTCAGGGTACCGGGGCATGAGGGGAGCCAGGGCCTCGTCTCCCAGGAGCTCCCGGGCCGCGGCCAGGTTCAGCCCGGTTTGGTAGTCCGAGAGGTCCCAAGCCATGAGCTTCTCGATGCCTTGCGTGAGCACCGGATCCCACGGCTCGGGTTTGAACCGCAGGAGGTGGAACTCGGGCGGAAGAAGACCTTCCCACCCATCTATGGCCGCGTTCACCCCCGCCGCGTAGGCACTCATCTGCTGGAAGATGGGAGTATTTGTGAATGCTCTTCCGGCCCGGGCGGCCGTTTCCAGACCGATAGTCCTCAGGAACCGGTCCGTCTCGACGGTGGCTTCGCCGAAGATTTCGCTCAGCCGACCCTGGAGAACCCGCCGAAACATCTCCATCTGCCAGAGCCGATCCCTGGCGTGGACATACCCCTGGGCCAGAAAGAGATCTCTTATGGAGGCGGCGAAGATATGCGGGACGCCCAGGGAGTCGTACAGGACCTCCACCGGCTCTCTCAGGCCCTCCAGGGTCAGGGTTTCGGACTGGAGGTCCGGACCGGACCGGGCCTTATGGACCCCGAAGTAACCCAGTCCCAGAAACAGGAGCAGAAAGGCCAGGGCCAGCTTGATGGTCTTTTTCATCGTCCCCCCGTCACCTCTTCCCAAACCCGGAATAGGTTTCCACCCATGATCTTCTTCACGTCCTCGTCGCTGTACCCTCGGGCCTTCAGGCCCCGGGTGATGTTCGGGTAGTCCTCCGCGCCCCGGATACCGATGGGGGAGGGGTTCCGTGGATACATGTCGGCGCCGAGGCCCACGTGGTCAACCCCTGCAACGGACACGGCGTGATCGATGTGATCCAGAAGGTCGTCCAGTGAAGGAAGGTCCTCCATGGGCCAGTCGCGGCTGGCGTTCAGGTGGTTCAGGGCGATGCGGGTGTCGATGTCCTCCGGCACCGGCACTTGTCGGAACCATGGACGGCTAATGGCTCGGAGCTCAGCCATGGCCTGGCTGTACTCCGGCGTGAGGTAGTTCAACACGAATACTACGGCCAGAACCCCGCCGTTTTCTGCCAGGGCCCGCAGCATGTCGTCGCTGACGTTTCGCCGATGCGGGTGGATGGCCCGGACACCCGAGTGGGAGAAGATCACCGGATCCTCAGTGACCTCCATCACATCGAAGAAGGTGGAATCGGATACGTGGGAGACATCGATCACCATCCCGATGCGGTTCATCTCCCGAACAACGTTTCGTCCCAGCTCGTTGAGACCTCCCCATCGGGAGTCATCGGCACCGGAGTCTGCCCAGTCGTGGGAGACGTTGTGGGTGAGTGTAATGGACGACACGCCCATGTCATGGAACTCGCGGAGGCTCTCCAGGCTGGCTTCGATGGCGTGCCCTCCCTCGATGGCCAGGGGCATGGCCACCTTTCCCGAGGCCACGATGCGTTCGATGTCCCCAGCGGTCCTCGCCAACTCCACACGGCCCGAGTTCGCCTCGATGGCCTGAAGCATGGCCTCCAGCAGCTGCCGGGCTTGCCGGGATGGTTGGCCTGGTTGGCCGTAGAGGAAGTTTTCCACGAAGAGGGCCACCGTCTGAACGTCCACTCGGCCCTCCTCCAACCGCGGAAGGTCCACGTGTCCGGCTGGTAGCCTTTTCCCCATGTCCAGCCCTTCGTAGAGAACGCGATAGGCCAGGTCGTTGTGGGCGTCCCAGACCAGGGCTTCGTCGTGCAGGGCCATAGTCTCCTCCTCGTCCACAGCCGATACGGAGGCGGGCGTCTCGTCCACTACCTTCGAACCCCCGGTCTCTCTTCCAGCCCGATAGAAAACAAATACGGTGACGATGCCCGCCGCGATGATCAGGCGAGCGGTTCTGTTTGGCATCGGATACCCCCCGAAATGGCTGCTTCTCGCTCGGCGGAAAATGTGACTTTTTTGGCTCGGTGCCAATCTAAGTGTTTATCCCGTAGAAAGACCCATAGGTCGAAGGCGTACGTCGGGTCGAAACGGTTAATGGGGTTGTGGGTGAGTTCATCAGCATAGGAGAGAACGATGCAAGAGACATCTGCCCAGATCTGGGAATCCGTCGGGGGCTTCCTCCCGAACCTTTTAGGGGCTCTTGCCATCCTCATCGGGGGGTGGTTCGTGGCCAGGATCCTCGGGGCGGTGGTTCGTGGGGCCCTCAAGCGAGTGAAGCTGGACAATCGCCTGTCGAAAAGCCTTTTCCCCGGCGCGGGGGAGGATTTCCAGGTGGAGAGGGCGGCTGGGAAGTCGGTCTTCTACCTGGTCATGCTCTTTGTGCTCGTGGCGTTCTTCCAGGCTCTCGGCTTGGAGCTGATCACCGAGCCCCTGAACGCCCTGCTCACTCAGCTTTCGGAGTTCGCACCCCGCCTGTTGGGTGCGCTGGGTCTTCTCGTCGTGGCATGGTTGGTGGCGACGGTGCTGCGTCGGCTGGTAGCCGGTGGCCTTTCTGCCGCCAGGTTCGACGAGCGGCTCGGGGAAACCACCGAAGGGCCAACCGGAGACGGGTCTCTCAGCCACACCCTTGCTGAGGCCGTCTACTGGCTGGTGTTCCTCCTGTTCTTGCCAGCCATCCTCGGGGCTCTAGCTGTCGAAGGTCTTCTTGCCCCGGTAGAGGGGATGGCCGATCAGATCCTGGGATTCCTTCCGAATCTCTTCGGGGCGGCGGTCATCCTGGCCGTGGGTTGGTTCGTGGCCCGACTGGTTCAGCGGATCGTGTCGAACCTCCTGGCCGCCGCCGGAGCGGACTCCCTTCCCGAGCGGATCGGATGGAAATCCGCCCCCGATGCCATGGGGCTCTCCCGGTTGGTCGGGATTCTGGTTTACGTGCTCATCCTGGTGCCGGTGGTGATTTCGTCACTGAACGCCCTTCAGATGGATGCCATCACCGGGCCGGCCAGCGCGATGCTCGAGAGCATCCTCGGCTCCATCCCAGGCCTTTTCGCCGGCGGCTTGGTACTGGTGATTGCTTTTGTGGTCGGGAAGCTCGTCAGCGGCCTGATCGCAACCCTCCTCGAAAGCGCTGGATTCGACGGCATCCCGACCCGACTTGGCTTCAAGGAAGCAGGCTTGCCGGGCGGACGCTCTCTGTCCGGGCTGGTGGGGTCCCTGGTGCTCCTGGCCATCATGACCTTCGCGGCTATCGAAGCATCGAACATGGTGGGATTCCAGGCCTTGGGTGAGATCTTCAATCAGTTCGTGTTCTTTGCCGGTCAGGTGGTCCTGGGGCTGATAGTCTTCGGAATCGGCCTTTGGCTTGCCAACCTGGCCCATTCCGCCGTCATGGCCAGCGGCGCGAGCCAGGCCAAGCTTTTGGCCCTGGCCGCCAGGGTCTCCATCCTGGTCCTCGCTGGTGCCATGGGCCTGAGGCAGATGGGTGTTGGAGAGCAGATCATCGAGCTGGCGTTCGGACTGCTGCTGGGTGCAATCGCCGTGGCGGTCGCCCTCGCTTTCGGCCTCGGTGCCCGGGATGTGGCGGGGGACCAGGTTCGGTCCTGGTTCGGCCGAGGTGGCACGCCTTCAAACGAGGGTGTCTCGAAGGAGGGTTAAGGAAGGAGTTTCCTGCGCCTTATTGGTGCCCCGGCGCCGCCCGGTTCGGGACCGGCGCCGGGGTTTTTTCCGGGATGAACTCCGGAAACGAATTGGGGTTTGAGTGACGTCGGAACCATATCGTGTCCGCCCTGAACCCGGGCGCACGCTGAACACCAGGGCTTTCCATCCTTCTTTCACCGTGAATCGCCGAACCGCCATGTCAGATACCGAACCAAAAAAACCCATGGAAGATTTGGGCCCCATTCCACAGTTGGAGCCCGACATGTTCCGTCTGTCCATGGAAGTGGCCCCAACCCCCATGATCACGGTGCGGGAGGACGGGAGCATGGCGATGGTCAATCACGCCGCCGAGCAGCTCTTCGGGTATGATGCCGCTGAGCTGATCGGTCAGAGTGTGGAATTCCTGCTGCCCGACGGATTAAGATCCGTCCATGAGCAGCACCGGGCCGCATTCGTTACGGACCCGGGCGCCCGGCCCATGGGTTCGCAGCGGGACCTTTATGCCATCGTAAGTGACGGGGCGGCCATCCCTGTCGAGATAGGCCTGAGTCCCGTCGAGACATCTTCGGGCCTCATGGTCATCTGCACCATCGTCGATCTCTCCCTGCGAAAGAAAGAGGAACATGACCTGCTCCAGCTGGCGTCTCAACTTGGAAAGAAGAACGAGCGACTCCTGGAGCTTGTAGCCACGGACGGCCTGACCTCGCTGAAGAACCGCCAGGCGTTCATGGACCATCTGAAAGCCCAGGTTGAGGTCTCCGTCCGCCACGGACGCCCCCTATCCGTGCTGATTCTGGACATCGACTATTTCAAGGCCTTCAACGACGAGTTCGGGCACCTGGCGGGGGATGAGGTTCTGAAGGAGGTGGGCAGGATCCTTCCCGAGGCTTCTCGCCGGAGCGATCTGGTGGCACGGCTCGGTGGGGAAGAGTTCGGGATCGTCCTGCCGGAGACGGACAAGGAAGGTGCCGTTGTTCTTGCCGAACGGTTCCGTGAAGCCATCGAATCCGGCGACTGGTCTGTCCGCCCTATTACGGTGAGCATCGGAGCCACCACGGTGCAACCCGGCGACCCGGTTCCCCGGCCGAAAGCCCCGGAGTTGTCGGAAATCCTTACCGACGCGGACCGGGCACTGTACCGATCGAAGGACAAGGGCCGCAACCGGGTCACTCATTCCCAGGAGTCCAGCTGACCAAACGACACTAGCCGTTCTGCAGGCCGTCCCGCCTCTCCCCCTCCCATATCAATTTCTCCGAACATTTTTCTTGAAACATTTGTTTATGTATGTGACCTTTCTAATAGGGACCCGGTCAATAGCACCGGACCCGGGCAGGCCCTGACACCCTTTCACCAGCGGAGGATGACGTCCTCTCCTCCGCGGACCAGCCCACAAAACAGATCATTTGGAGAAGACCGTTGCGTCCAGCCAAGCGGATGTTTCTACGAACGCTCACGCCATTGGTGATGGCCCTCGCAGCCTTTGCCGCCACGCCTTTGCAGGCGTCGGCCCAGGTTGACCTGATCCTGAACCTCACGGACGCGCCGGATCCCGTCCCGGCGGGCGGAATCATCACCTACAGCATGGACGTTCTCAATGACCGTCCCCAGGCCGCCACGAACGTCCAGTTCACCCTGGATGTGCCCGGAAATGCTACCTATGAGGGGTTTTCGGGGGCTGGTGTGTCCTGCTCGGGGTTGACCGTGGGCCAGGCTGGGCCCGGGACCGTCACATGCACACTGCCCGATCTCGCATTCACCGAAAACGTGGCGTTTTCGGTGGATCTGGGCTCTACGCTAGCCGGGGTAGTGAGCATCGATGCCAATGTGACCTCGGATGAAGTGGATGCCC
>JABDNZ010000373.1 GCA_013043565.1 Gemmatimonadota bacterium
CTATAGGCGTGATCATCAGAACCAGCGCTGGGAGTGCGCCTGCGCAGATGTATTTGAAGAGACGGTCCATGACCAAGGCTTATCCTCTTTACCCCGTGCTCTCTCTCGGGCGTCGGTTTATGGGTAAGGGTCGAACCATCGAAGGTCGAGCCGGACCTCTTGGATTCCGTCAAGGGAGGTCACGATCTCCGTAATCCGCTTTCCAACCTCGCCCGTGCTCAGAAGTGGCGCTTCACCGGTGACAGTGGCCAATCCGTCTGTCACCGTCGCGTCCAGGTCCAGCGTTTGGGTGCCGAGGTCTTCCAGCAAAGCCAGCCGGACCTGACATTCGAGGTCGAAGTCGTGAAGCTCCTTCATCCGTTCTGGCGTCATCTCGAACTCGGGCTGGGAAGCGGCCGCGAAGACGACCTCGCAAGCTTCAGGGATGGAGAAGCTCCGGAGGTTCAGGACCATGTCGTAAAGGTTGGAGTCCGTGTGGTCTTCCCCGTAGACGTTCTTGGTCCAAGTGCCCCGGGCGTCGTCGATCTCCCGGATGTAGGCTTCAGCCGATTCCTCATCCATGCCGTGGCTTCCCATGAGGGATTGAAGCCGGAACTCCAGGGGGGCGATGAGGCGAACCCGCAGAACTCCGTGAAGCCTCCTGAGGAGGAGTCCTCCGGCCAAGCCGTGATAGACCAGCCTGCCGTCGCGGGCGTGCTCCACAAGGGCGGCCCTCACGGCTGCCACGTGTAGCTTTGTGACGAGGGGCGTGCGGCCGAAACGTCCGGGCCGCTCCTCCATCTTATGTTCAACGTCTTCCGCGGGAACGCCGAGATCGGCAGCTGCGTCCTGGAGGACTTCTTGTCCCAGGGTCGGGTAGCCCAGTTTTGCTCCCACGCAAACGGCCAGGGCCTCGCCACCGCTACGAGTACCTCGTTGGATCGTAATGATGCACATGGCTCAACCCCCCTTTTCCCGACTAAGCCGGTCCCGACACTCGGCAGCGAAAGCGAATATCTCCGCCTCCACTTCGTCCGTGACCTGGAACCGCGATTGAGCCACCGCTGCGGCGATGGTTTCACAAGCAGATTCGATCGTATGTGTGCGGAGGTTGATGGTAAGGTC
The DNA here is from genome assembly GCA_013043565.1 of Gemmatimonadota bacterium. Taxonomy (GTDB): domain Bacteria; phylum Gemmatimonadota; class Gemmatimonadetes; order Longimicrobiales; family Gaopeijiaceae; genus JABDNZ01. The sequence goes on from JABDNZ010000373.1 coordinate 1,105, forward strand.
GTAAATGCTCGCGTCTGTGACTTCGGCCCCGTACATCACCTTGACCCACCGAGCCCTATCCTGATCCACATCCTTGATGAACGCTTCGGCCTGGGCCTGGGTCATCTGGGGTTGTGATTCCAGGAGGGCCTTAACCCGCATTTCCAGAGGCGCAATGAGGCGTATCTTCAGGACGCCAGGGAGCCCCTTGAGAAGGTGGTGCCCCGAGAGCCCGTGATAAACCAGGTCACCTCGAGTGCACCATTCGGCCAGAGATGTCTGGACGGCCAGGATGTACTTCTCGCGGGCGCGGGTGAGGCGCCCCCATAACCCCGGGGTGGTTTCGAACTTCCCGCGGAAGACCTCTTCGGATGCTCCCACCGCTTCGGCGGCCTCTTGGAGGACCTCTCGTCCGACGCTCGGATACCCCAGCTTGGTGCTCAGGCAGTCTGCCAGAGCCCGCCCGCCGCTCAGGGAGCCTCGTGAAATTGTGATGATCGCCAAAACTCCATCCTTTCCAGTCTGCGGCCGAGCCTCACCGTGTTTTGAACCGTCTCGCCGCTTTCACCAAAGCGGGCGCCCAACCCGGTGTTCCAAGGGCATGGAGATGAGTGTAGGAGGCGAGGACATTCCCTATGCGAAGGCCATCATGAGTTCCGTCGAAACCAAAACCGCGGTGCATCTTGAAAGCAAACTCCAATCCCTCGGGAGGCTTGGAGACCATGTACGTGTAGTGGAACTCGTGGCCCCTAAGGGTCTCTCCAACCTGGAAAAACGGGTTCTCGGCCACGGTTTCCAGCACAGTATAACCGTGTCCTCTGGGTTTTGCTTGGAATCCGTACTCCACCGGGATAACCCCTGCGAGGGCGTATGATTCCCCTTCATAGTGGAGCCGTTTCCCGAGGTAAACCGCGCCCCCGCACTCGGCGTAGATTGGCAAGCCGGCCCCGGCAGCTGAGCGAACGGATTCCAAGAACGAGGCGTTGCCTGATAGGCGGGGGGCCAAGGTCTCCGGAAAACCCCCTCCAAGGTAGAGGGCATCCACTTCAGGTAACTCTTCCGCCTCGGTGGGGGGAATCTCCACGAGCTCTCCGCCGGCCTCCTGGAGGCCCTCGAGATTTTCCGGATAGTAGAACTGGAAAGCCTCGTCCCGGAAAACCCCGATCTTAACGGTCCGGCTTTCCAGGCTGTTCAACTGGAAAGCCTCGTCCCGGAAACCCCCGATCTTAACGGTCCGGCTTTCCAGACTGTTCAACTGGAAAGCCTCGTCCCGGAAAACCCCGATCTTAACCGGGTCCGTCTGAGCCTGGACCGTGCCCCCAGCCTGCGCGGATCCCTTCTGACCAGTTGAGCCAGCCCCGACGTCCTTCAGGCCCAGCTCAGAATTCAGGCTCGACGTGTTGGCCGCGCGCGCCACTCCCAAGATCCCGTCCAGGTCCAGGTACTTCTCCGCTACCTCCCGCACTCGGGAAAGGGGATCCTCCACCAGCTCGGTCTCCTGCGGGGGGACTAGCCCCAGGTGGCGCTCGGGGAAGATGTCCTCAGGGAGTTTCGGGATGGCACCGAGGACCGGGATCCCGCAAATGCCCTCGATCGACTCTCGAAGAACCGACTCGTGCCTGCTCCCTGCCACCCGACTCAGGACCACCCCGGCCAGGGATACTTCGGGGTCCAGGGTCTGACATCCCAGGATCTGCGCCGCGGCGGTCCGAGTCGTCTTGGTCACATCGACCGAAAGGACCACTGGCGCCTTCAGGAGTTTTGCCAACTCTCCGCTGGAGAAGCTCCCTTCGGCATCCATCCCGTCGTAGAGCCCTCGGTTCCCTTCGATGATGGCGATGTTCGCGCCCTTGGAGGCATCCAGAAAGGACCGTATCGCGACGGGTGGTGAGAAAAGGAAGAGGTCGAGGTTCCGGCAGGGGCGTCCGGCGGCATGACTGAGCCACGAGGCGTCGATATAGTCGGGCCCCTTCTTGAAGGGGGCTACGCCGTGCCCCCTGGAACGAAAACTCGCCGCGAGCCCGAGGGAAAGGAGGGTCTTTCCACCTCCCCCCCGGAGACCCGCGACGAGCAACCGCGGAACGCTTACCTGCAAATCAGTGCATCTCGATAAAGTTGCACGGGCAAATCTCCGCACACTTACTGCAGCCGGTACATTTCTCCAACTTCCAGGCATACGGGAAGACGTGGCCGTGCTTCTCGATGGCCTGGTCCTGGCAGTACAACCAGCACTTCTCGCAGTCGAAGCAGTACCCGCAGCTCATGCAGCGGTCGACTTCCTTGGCAAGCTGCTCGGCCGTGTACCCGAGGTTTACCTCTACGTCCAGATCCATGCGCTTGTCTTCTTCGACATGGCCCGGAGTCTGCCGCTCGGCTTTCTCGTAGTGCGTGAGCTGCATGGCGTCGGAGTAGACGATGGGACGATCGTCGTCCTCCCTGGGAGCCCCAGTGAAGGAACGCACGATGTCCTCGGCGGCCTTCCGCCCATGGCCGATGGCGTCCGTGACCAGAGCCAGGTTGGTGACGTCCCCACCCGCCCAGATCTTGTGCTCCAGCGTCCTCTGATCTTCGTCAACCTTGATCCAGTCCCTGCCCGGAACTTCGATAAGGGACTCGAACCCAGTGAAGTCAGGCTGCTGGCTCACTGCCGAGATGATAGCGGTGGCCGGAATCTCGTAGTCCGAGCCTTCGATGGGGATGGGACGCCGACGCCCGGAGGCATCGGGCTCGCCAAGTTCCATCTTGATGGCCGTCATGGCCTCCACCAGCCCGCTTTCCCCTTTCCTGAAGCCCGTGGGGGCTGAGAGGAACTGGATGTCGATGCCCTCGGCGATGGCCTCGTCGATCTCCTCCTCGATGGCCGGCATTTCCGCACGGGTCCTACGGTAGAGGACGGTGACGTTCGCGCCGACACGCTTACAAATCCGAGCCGCGTCGATGGCGGTATCCCCGCCGCCGACGACGATGGCCACCACGTCGGTGCCCAGGTCCAGCTTCTCGCCATGATGGAAGCGGCTGAGGAAGTCCACGCCGCTGAACACGTTCGGGGCGTCTTCACCTTCCACACCCAGGCTGATGCCCTGTTGGGCGCCGAGTGCGAGGTAGACCGCGTCGTAGTCGGCCTTCAGCTGATCGAGAGTGATGTCCTTCCCGACCTTTACGCCATATTCGATGTCGACCCCCAGGTCCAGGACCGCCTGGATCTCGGCATCCAACACCTCCTCTGGGAGGCGATAGCCCGGGATTCCCCAGCGGAGCATCCCGCCGGTTTTTTCCGTGGCTTCGAAGATCTTCACCGGGTAGCCTCGACGTGCCAACTGGTAGGCTGCGGAGATGCCGCTGGGCCCACCGCCGATGATGGCGATCTTCTTGTCCTTCTTCTCCTCGGACAGAAGCCGCAGGGGGAGGTTGTTCTCCATCCCGTAGTCACCGATGGCCCGCTCGATCTTGTTGATGCTGACGGCCTCGTCTAGATCCTTCCGATTGCACCCTGTCTCGCAGGGGGCCGGACAGACGCGCCCGCAGACGGACGGGAAAGGACTGGTATTCGTATAGATGTACCACGCTTCTTCAAGGGCCTGATCCGGCGTCTTGCCCTTCTTCTCCGCCTGGGAGATGGTGGTGATGAAGCTCCGGATGGCATTCCCGGAGGGACAAGTGTGGGTGCAAGGGGGTTTCTTCTCTACATGCTTCGGCCGAAGCGGTGACTGATCTCGCCCCCCTCCGCCGGAGAACGACCTGGTTCCCAGCTTCTTTTTCTTCTTTTTTACGACCTTCTTAGCCATAGGTCACCTCTAACGACCGGTTTGGTGGTATACGATTCACACGAGTGGTTCCCTGCCCCCGAGGGGCAGGGAACCCCCGCGCATGTTTTATGACCCCGAGCCAGCGATGGGGTCAGGTACCGGACCTCGGTCCGGATTCTTAGCCGCCCGCAGCACCTTCCTCATGCGGGACTTCGATAAAACTTCCGCCAAAATACGTATAGACGCAGCGGCCAGAGTCCATGAGCTGCCGAATGGCGAGCTTGCAGAACTTCTTATCGACCTCTCCGCCATACTTTTCGATCATGGCTTTGGTCAGGTCGCTGGCTTTGAACTTCTTCTTGCCCTGGTATTCAGCTACCAGTTCGTACATGGCATTGGCGACTTCGTCGACGCTAACCGCCATCGGGTCCTCCTATTGTCTGATCTGTGCAGACCGCTTGTAGCTCAGGCCCGCGTACTTGTAATCATCGATATGCTGCTTCTCGAACTCGATGCCGGTGAGCTCGAAGA
>JABDNZ010000376.1 GCA_013043565.1 Gemmatimonadota bacterium
CCCCTGGGCCGCGTGGATGGCGACTACGGCGTTCGGGAGATCACCCTGGACGGACTCCGGGCCATGAGAGAGCTGGACACCTGCGTCACAGGGGGTACTCAAACCCATGCTTCCGACGGGATGTCGGGACTCCTGGTGGCTACCGAGGCGCGGGCCAAGGAACTCAGCACCAAGCCGGAGATCGACATCCAGTTCGTCGCCAAGACCGAAATGAGGACACACCCTAGCCTCATGCCGGAAGCCCCGGCATTCGCGGTCCAAAAGCTCCTGGATCGGACCGGCCTCACCATGGCTGATATGGCCGTGGTGAAGAACCACAACCCGTTTGCGGTGAACGACGTCATCTTCGCCGAACTCCTGGACTATGACTGGCGTGATATGAACAACACCGGATGTCCCCTGGTTTGGGGCCACCCTCAAGGGCCGACCCTCACCCGAGTCCTCATCGAGGCTTTGGAGGAGGCTGTGGACCTGGGAGGAGGGCACGTCCTGATCTTCGGCTGTGCCGCTGGGGACGTCGGCATCGCATCCATCTTCAAGGTCAACTGAGGGGAGGAGGCACCATGACACAGACCATGAGACAGCCGACCCTCGAGACCCTCGGACTCGGCACCGTCCTGGACATCTTCAAGGCTGGCCGGCTTCCCGCCGACCCCGCCGGTTTGGTGGACGAAGTATTCGGAAGCGGTGAAAAGCGGGGATCGTTGGTGATCTCCGGAGCCAGCGGGATCGTCGGGGCAGGAAAGACCATGCAGCTGGGCTCCCGGCTTCACCCCTACGGAGTTCCGATTGTCGCTCTCGACCTTCCCGGAGCTCCTGATGGCCTCGGGGCCCAGTACCCGGGCCTCGTCCAGGCCTTCGGGAAGGAGGGGGCCGACGCGGTGATGGGCAGCATCATCCGCATGAGTTACGACGGAAAGAGCCTCCCTGATGAGCTGAAGGAGCTACGCCCGAGCTTCCTCCTGGAGGCAATTCCAGAGATTCTCGACATCAAGAAAGCCCACTACCAGGTATTCAGGGACAGCTTCCCGGACATCGCCATCCGCTCGGTGACATCTGGGTTCCCGAGCTCCGAGCTCGGTGTGGGGATCGCCCATCCGGCATTCCCCCATGAGATCAACAAGATGTGGGAGGTGGTGGAGCCGGAACCCTCGGCCGTGACCCAGCTTCTCTGGGCTCTCGGGTTGATCCCGGTCCCGGTGAGCGATCACTGGTCTTTTGTCCTGGACGTGCTTTTCTGCGGCGTGACCCTTGCGGGCCTCCGGTACCACGAGGCCAGCAACATGCCCTTCTGGAAGATCGACAAGCTGGTCAGAAAGCTGGTGGGGCCGAACCCCTTCCGGGCTCATGACGTCATCGGAGCTCAGGGTGCAGACTTCCTCACCTGGTCGTGTTTGCATCACTTGAGCGGCACCTACGGGGACGTGTTCAAACCCACCGAGGAGTTGGAGGTACGGAAGGAGACTGGTCAGACCTGGTACCCGCCCAACCACTTCCGCCCGCTGGTGGATTGGAAGCTGGGCGACGACGAGGACGAGGTCTTCCGGACCTGGATCCTGGGTCCCCTCTTTCAGATGTCCAGCCTTCTGGTCCACGAGAGTCGTGGGCACTTCACCAACCTCAACGCCATCGGCGAGCTCTGCGCCCAGTTCCGAAAAGGTATCCTGGCCATGGCCAGGGAAGCCGGCCCAGACTCGGTCATAGGGACGGTTGAGGCCTACCACACCCTTCATCCATCGGCCTCCGAGAATGCCTGGCATCCAGAGGTGTTCCAGGAGATGGGGACACCGGAGTGGCAGCAGCTTTACGTGAACGCCGAGCACGATGGCGAAGTGGGGGTCATTACGCTCAGTCGGGAGAACTACAGCGGAGACGTCGATGCTGAGCTGAACCGGGCCATGGATTGGCTCAAGTCAGCTGGAGTGGAGCGCGTGATCCTCACCGGGGACTTCCACCTTTCCACTCAGATGATCGGGGCTGATGTGAGCGAGTTTTTCCCCGCCGTGGAAGAGGAAGAGGAGGGGTTCCGGATATCCTCGAGCTGGTCCCGGACCGCTCGCCGGCTGGACGAGGAGTTCAAGGTTTCGGTGGGCGTCTTGAACGGGAAGCGGTGCCTTGGCGGGATGCTGGAGCTCCTGATGCACTGCCACTATCTGGTGGCCGTCGATGGGGCCCAGCTGGGCATGCCGGAGGTTACTCTTCCGGTGGTGCCCGGTATGGAGGGGTGCCATTGGCCCTTCCGGAAGTCCCAAAAGGATGATTGGGGTAAGGTCCTGACCCTCCTCTTGAGCGGCCGCCCCGTCAAAGCCTCCGAAGCCGTGGGCTGGCTCATCGATTATACAGGGTCCCTCGAGGAAACCCTGGGAATGGCGTGGACTCTGGCTTCCGGTGGGGAAGGGGGCTTGAGCCGACGTGAGTTTGACGGGGGGACTCTCACCGGGGTGCCATCGGACGCTCCGGGTCTGCCGGAAGCCGATGGAGAGATGGGTCGGGCCGCACGGGCCGCCATGATGGACTGCATCCAAGGGGCTTGCGGTGCCAGCCTCCCTGAAGCCTTGGAGTTACAGGCCCGTCATTCGGGTGCCTTCATGACCTCCAAGGCGTGCAAACAAGGCGAGATTGGGGGCCAGTACACCAAGACCATGATGGTTTGAGGATAATCCTCGAGAAAGGCAGGTAGGGTCGTGGACCTAGGACTCAAGGGGAAGGGCGCAATCGTTACGGGCGGAAGCCTCGGGATTGGCGCGGCCATCGCCAGGGTTCTTGGCAAAGAGGGCTGCAACGTGGCGGTGAACTATCGACGTCATGATGCCGAGGCCAAGAAGGTTGTGGAGGATATCGAAGCTTTGGGGGCAAAGGGATTGGCTATTCAGGCCGACGTTTCCTCCTACGCCGATGCCGAAAAGATGGTGGAGACGGTCGTCGAGGAATTTGGACGTTTCGATGTCCTTGTCTGCAACGCCGGCATCACTTGGGACGGGGTAATCTGGAAGATGTCCGAGGAGCAATGGGACCAGGTCATCGGCGTGAACCTCAAGGGCTATTTCAACTACAACAAGGCCGCCGCGCTGCACTTCAAAGAGACGAAGTACGGCAAGATCGTGAACATCTCCTCCATCAACGGGATGCGAGGGAAGTTCGCCCAGACCAACTACGCGGCCAGCAAGGGTGGCGAGATCGCCATGTCCAAGTCGCTGGCCAAGGAACTGGGCCGCTTCAACGTCAACGTGAACGTGGTGGCCCCGGGGATGGTCCTTACCGACATGATGGAAAACCTGGCCCCGGAGTTCAAAGCCGGCGCCCTGGCCGAAACCGTGGTTGGCCGGTTTGCCACGCCGGAGGACTGCGCGAACCTGGTGGCATTCCTCTGCTCGGATATGTCCCGACACATCACGGGCGAGGTCATCAAAATCGATGGGGGCCAGTACATCTAGGCCTCCTTTGGACCCACAACGCGGCCGGCCAACGCGGTGCCGAGGCCACGAGCGGAGACACATATGTCACGAGTCGGAGTCATTGGAATAGGGCACGGGCGGTTCGGCCGCCGGTCGGACGCCACTGTGCAGGAGCTGGCCTTCGAGGCTTTTCGAGAGGCCATGACGGACGCCGGGATCGAGCGGGGTGACCTGGATGCCTCGGTGGTGGCAGCTGTGCCGGAGTACCACAAGCAGAGGTCGGTCGCAGGGGTAGTCCAAGAGTACCTCAACCTAAATCCCCTTCCGACCTGGCTCACCGAGGTGGCCTGTGCCTCCGGCAGCGCCGCGATCCGAACAGCCTGGATGGCCATCCAGTCCGGGCTCCACGACGTGGTGGCGGTGATCGGGTGCCAGAAGATGACCGAGCTGGAGACCGCCGACATCCTGGCCCTCATGGGGCGCGTGGGCGAGGTGCAGTGGGAGAGCGTGTTCGGCACCACCTTCCCCGGCTACTACGCCCTCTTCGCCACTCGCCACATGCACGACTATGGCACCACCCGGGACAACCTCCTTCAGGTGGCCATCAAGAATCACTACTACGGCGCCAGGAACCCCAACGCTCTTTTCCGGAAAGAAATCACCATGGAGAAGGCTCTGGCCTCGGATCCGGTAGCCTCACCCTTCTGTGTCTACGATTGCTGTGCCAACGCCGATGGGGCTGCCTGCCTCATCCTGGCCAAGGAAGACAAGGCCAAGGCCATGGCTGGGGACCAGGTTGTATGGTTGGACGGGGTCGGATGCGCGACGGCCAGCATGTCGGTGTTGCGTCGGCCGAACCTCACTGGTCTTCCGTCGGCTTCGGAGGCCGCGTCCCAGGCCTATGCCCAGGCCGGTGTCACGGCGGGGGACATCAAGGTGGCCGAGGTCCACGACTGTTTCACCATCGCCGAGCTCATGGCCTATGAGGACCTGGGGTTTTGCGAAAAGGGGCAGGGTGGACCCTACATCGAGGAGAAACGGCCCTACGTGGATGGGGGAGGAGTGGCGGTGAATGTGGACGGTGGCCTGAAGGCCAAGGGCCATCCCATCGGAGCCACGGGGGTCTCCATGGCCTACGAGATCTGCAGGCAGCTCCGGGGAGAGTGCGGAGAGCGGCAGGTACCTGACGCGGACGTGGGGCTGACCCACAACGTGGGCGGGATCGGGCAGTATTGTTTCGTCCATGTCTTCAAGAACAGCTAGGAGCCCGACATGTTCAGTTGGTTCGGCAGGGTCAGCTTCGTTCCTTTTTCGAAGGTCCAGGATTTCGCCGTCCATCTCCGAAACGGCTACCTCATGGGCACCAGGTGCAAGGCATGTGGTTATCAGACCTTTCCGCCCAGGGCCGATTGCCCCGAGTGCATGAGCGGGGCCTACGAGTTCGTGGAGTACTCGGGGAAGGGAACGGTTTGGACTCACACACGCATCGATGCCGCCCCTACAGGTTTCGACGACGACGTCCCATACACCTGCGTGGTGGTGGACCTGGAAGGAGGGGGGCGGCTTCTGGCCTGGTC
>JABDNZ010000387.1 GCA_013043565.1 Gemmatimonadota bacterium
GGGGCCGTTACTTGAAACCAGGATCGACATTGCCTCTGACTCCTACCTTGGGGGACCGGCCGTCGAGTTCAGGCTTAGGGATTCGACCACCTGCATGAGGTATTCGACACTACCGACCACCCCCATCTTCCCAGTCGCACCGGATACGATTCCGACCAGGTATCCATTCTTGTCGATCAGCGGCGCCAAACAGCGATAGCCACACATTCTACCACACCTCCACCGAAGCTGGCTGGTACCCAAGGCGAATGGAACACCTCGATTCCCTCTACATCTTTCGGGCTGATACCTCGATCGAGGTTGCTCGGAACCGGTCGAGCGTTGCCGTCACCCCCGGACTTGGGGCGAGGGTGGACTTCACCCAGGGGGTGTCTCCCACGGCTGGTTCCCACTAGGTGATGGGGAAAGATCTCGACACAGAGTCGCCTGCGATTCTGCTGCGCTGCAGGATGTGTGCTACTGCCCGGAAACTCAAGGGAGAAGTGCCCCGAGGCGAAACACGGTCGGGAGACGCACGGATCTATTTTTCAGAAGCCGATGCATGCCTGGCGGCCATGTCCGGGAGAGATAAGTTTTCAGGCTATTCGGCGGGGTCTTCTCGAGCCCGAGTCTCCTGAATTCCGAGGTCCTCTTGAACCAGAGCGCCCACAAGGACAAAAACCGGAAGCCATCCATTCATTTCAGCGGAATCGGTGGAACGGCCATGGTGGCCGGCGCCCGGCTAGCCCTGGAAGCTGGATGGGAGGTAAGAGGGTCGGACGGGCCCCTCTATCCGCCGACCTCCGAAATGGTCGAAGCCCTCGGTGTGAAGACGTATGAAGGGTACCGGCCAGAGAACCTGGACTGGGACCCCGACCTGGTGGTGATCGGCAACGCTCTCAGCCGGGGCAACCCGGAGGTCGAGGGTGCCCTGACCCGCAGAATGCACTTCCTGAGCCTGCCGGAATGGATGAAGGACCACGTTCTCCGTGGCCGGAAGCCAATCGTCTGCTGCGGGACTCACGGTAAAACCACCACGCCCGCGCTGACCGCGTTTCTCCTGGACCAGGCTGGGTTTGGCGGTGGTTGGTTGATCGGCGGTCAATCGCTCGATTTCGAGTATTCTGCATCCTTGGGGGCACCTGGGGCCCCCTTCGTCATCGAGGGTGACGAATACGACACGGCCTTCTTTGACAAGCGATCGAAGTTTTTCCACTACCTGCCCGAGATCGCGTTGGTAACCAGCCTGGAGTTCGATCACGGAGACATCTTCGGATCCCTGGAGGAAATCAGGCGCGCTTTTCGTTTGATGCTGCGCCAGGTTCCGGCAGACGGTTGGCTGTTGGGGTGTGGGGACGATCCAGAGGTCCGGGACCTGATGACCCATTCATTCAGCCAGGCCGCCACCTACGGATTTGCTACCGACGCCACCTGGCGAGGTGAGTTCAGGGGATACGAAGAGGGTTTTCAGAAGGTCCAAATCAGCCGGAGCGACAGCGTGTGGGGGGAGTTCAGGCTTCCCATGGCGGGGCGTCACAACCTCCAAAACGCTATTGCTGCTTTGGCGGTTGCCGGAACCTTGGGTGTTCCCGCCGGCGACCTGGCCGGAATCCTTCCGCAGTTCCGAGGTGTTCGGCGCAGGATGGAGGTCTTCCTGGAGTCGGAGGGAGATCTGTTCGTCAGCGACTTCGCTCACCATCCCACCGCGATCCGGGTGACCATCCAAGCGGCCAAGGAACGATGGCCCGATCGGAGACTGATCGCCCTCTTCGAGCCCCGGTCCAATACCACGGTCACCAAACGGTTTCAGCCGGAGATCACCCAGGCATTGGCTGGGGCTGACGAGGTCATCATCGGTCCGATTCACCGAGCCGAGCGGACCCCAGAGGAAGATAGACTCGATCGGGAGGCAGTCTGCGCCGACCTCGCTCAGATGGGGATGCCCGGGATGTATTCGGATGAAGTGGAAGAGATCGTCGAGCACGTCACCAGGCGCGATCGCGGTGGAAACGTATTCCTGGTCCTGAGCAATGGAGCCTTTGGAGGATTGTTCGCTAAGCTGAAGCAGGAGTTGGGGAACGGATAGAGCGTCTTTCTGCCACGGGGCGATGACCTCCCACGGAGAATCGCCCTTACTTCCGTCCTGTCACCGCCACTTTCCCATCGTCATCGAACTTCAGAACCATCCAGGTGTTGGTGGTGCCACAGAGCGGACAGAAGGCATGTTCCCGATCGAGAATCTTAAGCTCGTTGATCTGGCCACAACCTTCGCACTGTGCCCGAACCGTAGTCCATTCCTCTCGTAGTCCGCTCCGGGCCAACCTCACACCCATGACGATAGGCCGAATCTGGGAAAGGGGGCAGATTGCACCATCACATGCATCCCCGAAATCCAGACAGATGACCTCATCAGATTCCTGAAGATTCGCCTGGCCGTTTCGGGGAGTGCCCGGGGATACCGCGACTTGCACATCCTTGGTGCAGTGCGTGCAGTACGTAGTCCGGATCTCGAGCTTGTCTTTCATGGGCCGTCACCCATCCCCTTTCTCTTCGGAGGCATCTCCGCTCCCTGCCTTCCCCTCGCGAACCTCTTTCACGATCCGCCGGTAGTTCTCCTCCATCTGGCCTGTTGGAACCTCGAACAAGGGGCAGAGGGATCCCGTACAGGATTCCCCGAACTCGAGACAAATACAGCTCGCGGGATCATGGGCCGAGGGAAGAGATCCTTTGGGGAGGTCCTCGGGCACTACGACCTCCACCTGTCGATCACAGGCAGAGCAAAACGCCTTCTGGGTCTTCATACGACACTCCCCTTTTCTATCGGCACTTCGAGCCGGGCGGGAGGCCCGGACCCCATGCTACCCACCAAACCCGGCTCAGGTGCCGCCACACAGGTCACGCCGTGTGGAGCACCTCCATCCCTGGAGCCACCCGGGCCATCACGCTCTGCACCTTTTCCACCCCCGTTACAAAGGCGGTCGTAGCGCCGGCATCGGCATCCATGCAGGACTCAGCCGCAATGGTGACACTCCGGAGGGAGCTCTGGGAGGGAGCCCCCGTCATCGGATCCAGAAGATGGTGGTAACGCTTTCCGCCATGGTCGAAAAACTGGTGGTAGTCGCCAGAGGTCGCCACGGCCCGATCTGTCAGGGTGAGGGTAGTGACCAGTCCACCGGGGTCATCGGGGTCCCTTACGCCCACCTTCCAGGGATCACCGTCCTCGGATCCCCCTAAAGCGTAAAGGTCGCCACCCACGTTCACCAGAGCACTCTGGATTCCCCAAGTACGGAGGGTTTCAACCGCCCGATCCACCCCGTATCCCTTCCCGATCCCGCCCAAGTCGATCCCCATGTCCTCCTCATGGAAGACCACCACGTCCCGGCCCTGGCTCTTCCCTACCTCCAAAGCCTGAAAGAGACCGCGACGAGCGAAGCGTTGCACCTGGGCTGAAGCGGGGGGCTGGGTTCGATTGCCCAGGTCCCACAACTCCACAGCCCGCCCCAGGCAAGGATCGAAGGCCCCGTCGGTCACCCCAGCCCACCGCAAAGACGCTTCGAGCACCCGAGAGGTTTCGGTCGAAACACCCTGAGGCGCAGAGAAGGCCAGACGATTGGCGCGACCGATCTCGGAGTCCGGTCGGAACCAGGTCAGGGCCGATTCGACCCGGGCCAGCTCCAGGAAAGCCGCGTCGATGGCACCCTGGGCATACTCGTCGTCCCGGTGAACCACGGCGATCTCTCCGAACGTCCCCATCACGGGTAGAGTCCTGCGGACCAGACGGGTCCGCCCTCTCGCCGCAAAGGGAATCGCCCCAACCACGAAGGCCCCGATTCCCAAAGAGATGAAGTCTCGCCGGGTCGGAAGGGGCTGCTTTCGATTCTCAACCGTCATTTTTGATCTCCGTACGTCGATCCGTCGTTCGGCCACCACCCTTGGCGCTTCCGGGAGGGCCCACAACCGTCGCACTCACCCTCCAGGGAGCAGGACTCGGGGGAGCTCGCCCCACCCTGACAGCTCTCGCCTACCTCCAGGCGAGTGCCGGAACGAGTCGCCGAATAAGCGAAAAGAACAAACAAGGCCGCAGCCCCCAGAACACCGACAATCAGCGTCATGAGGTGAGTAGCCCGGAAAAGCCCATGAAAGCCAGAGACAGAGTCCCGGCTACGATCAACACCAATCCCATGTTCCTGGCCACGGCCGGAACATCGGAGAGTTCCATCCTCTCACGAATGGAGGCCATGAGGACCAAAGCCAGAGTCACGCCGAGGCCTGCGCCCAGCGCATAGAATAGACCATCCACATAGCTGTATCCGCGTCCAGTCTGAAAAGTAGCAAGGCCCAGGATCGCACAGTTCGTGGTGATGAGTGGAAGGAAGATTCCCAGCTCCCGGAAGAGCGTGGGGCTGAACTTCTTGATGGTCATCTCCACGATCTGCACCAGGGAGGCGATGACCACGATAAAGGAGATGACCTGTAGAAACGGCGCGTGAGGCAGTACAAAATCGTTGAGGAAGGATGCCACCAGAGACGTGATGGTCATGACGAAGATGTTCGCCAGGCCCATCCGAAGAGCCGTCCCCACCTTCGCCGAGACCCCCATGAAGGGGCAGAGCCCCAAGAAGTAGAAGAGGGTGAAGTTGGTGACCAGCATGCTCCCCACAAGGATCAGGAAGAGGTCGCCGATGCTCTTTTCCATCACGCGGCCTCCTTCCCAGTCGGCACTCTGACGCTATGGGGCCAGTGCCTAATCTCCCTCTTCTGTGCTTTCCGCGTCTCCCACCAACCGAGGAACAACAGAATAAAGCCCAAGGTGAAGAACCCGCCTGGCGGGCTGATCATCACCACCCAGGGCTCATAATTCGGTCCGAACAGGTTGATGGCGCCTGGCCAGGGAGTCCCTTCAAACAGGGTCCCGCTCCCTACCACCTCCCGGAAGGTCCCCATCATGAGCATGGCGATAGTGAACCCGGCGGCGGTACCCAGTGCGTCCAGAAGGGCTCGGCCGACCGGCCGCTTGGCGGCGAAGGCCTCCTGACGCCCCAGGATCATGCAGTTCACCACGATGAGGGGGATAAACGCCCCGATATCCTTGTAAACAAGCGGAAGGGTGGCCTGGAAGACCATGTCCACGATGGTTACGAAGGTGGCGATAATGAGGATGTACGTGGAGATCCTCACCTCGTGGGGAATCAGCTTCTTCAGGGTTGAGATGAAGAGGCTGGAGCCAAAGAGAACAAAAAGGGTGGCCCCAGACATGGCCAAGCTGTTGTAAACCGTGTTGGTAACGGCCAAGGCCGGACAAAGACCCAGGAGCTGGACGAGGACCGGGTTCTCATCCCAGATGCCGCGGATGAAATCCTGCCGGGGAGTGGTGGCTCTCATCGGTCCTCCCCTCCTCCCGAAGTTGACGACGGATCGGCGCCTGCCGTGATTGGCGGGATCTCGTAGGCCGCCAGGAGATCGCCGAGCTGCTCGATGCGTTCGTTGATGGTTCTGATCACCGCTCTTGAGGAGATGGTCACGCTTGTGATCATGTCCACCTGGTTGGGAGCCCCCGTATTCCGATCCGGTTTCACGCCTTCGATGGGGGCGTCCACACCGTTGAACTCACCCACGAAGGGCATCTCCTCGATCTTGTTCCCCAAGCCCGGCGTTTCGGAGTGGTCCAGGACCTTCATCCCCAGGACCTGCCTGGCTTCGGGGTCGTACCCGAAGATCACCGTGACAAGATCCTGGAAGCCGAACCTCGCATGGACCATGGCGAATCCCACAGGACTCCCTGACGCGTCATAGCCCAGGAAAACCTTGTCCAGATCCAGAGTGTCCACTCCGGCCGGGATTTGGGTCGTCAGCTCGCCGTCCACGACAAAGACGCTCTCGAACCGCTCCGGCCCCTTGAGGACCTCCGTTACCGCCTCTCTCAGGACTCGGGCTTGCTCTGCTTTGATCAGCGGGTCGCTCCAGAGAAAGACGAAAACCAGGAGAGCCCCCGCCACGGCGCCCGCCAGTCCCAAGGTCATGAGAAGGCGGAAGGAGGAAACCTCGGGCCGGTCTGGAAAGCCTCTCCCATCCGCGACCCCCCCATCCTCAACGGTCAGACCCAGGGCCTCAGCAGTGGCGATCTCAGGGCCGGCCAAAGGCAGAGGCACGCCCCGAGGTCCCGTGGAAGCAGCGTCCGACCGCAAATCCCCGACCGCCGCCACCTCCCGAATCGGTCCAGCCCCCGTCCCCGATCCCCCGCCTTGCGGCGTGTAGAGATCGTGGTCTTTGGGCA
This sequence comes from Gemmatimonadota bacterium, assembly GCA_013043565.1. Taxonomy (GTDB): domain Bacteria; phylum Gemmatimonadota; class Gemmatimonadetes; order Longimicrobiales; family Gaopeijiaceae; genus JABDNZ01. The sequence goes on from JABDNZ010000387.1 coordinate 6,254, forward strand.
TGACTTCTTCTCTATCGGGAAGATCTCTCGCCTCGTCCTCACCGCTGCCCGGAGGCGCCCCGCCCTTACGAATATCCTCGCTCATGCCTTGGCCTCCTCCACCTTCTTCTGAGGTGGCGTGTGGCCGAAGACCTTCGGTTGAGTGGCCCGATCGATGAACGGCACAAAGGCGTTCATGAAGAGGATGGCATACATCACACCTTCAGGCAGGCCACCCCAGATCCGGATGAGGACCACCAGGATCCCAATTCCGACAGCGTAGATCCAACTGCCGAGGTTCGTGACCGGCGAGGTCACCATGTCGGTGGCCATATAAACCGCGCCGAGCATCAAACCACCGGAAAAGAGCATGAAGAAGGGTGGGGGATAGACCTCGCCGTTGATGAGGTAGAGGGCCTCCGCAAAGACGAAGACGGTCAGAAGGATCCCGAAAGGAATCCGCCAGTTCATGTACTTTCTCGCCGCCAGATAGCCACCACAAATCAGGATGAGGATGCCCGAGGTTTCACCCAGCGATCCACCGGTCCGCCCAATTACCAGGCCCAGAAGCTCGGTGAGCTCACCTTCGAATTTCCACAGGCCAAGAGGCGTGGCGGCCGTCACCACATCCACCCCAGCCTCACCGGATAGCAGGGGTATGGCGAAATTGGGGCCTCGGATCGCACCCCAAGCCATCTCTCCCGAAGGCCAGGTCGTGATGGCCGTAGGGAACGCCGCCTGCAAGAATGCTCGCCCCACCAGAGCGGGATTGAACGGGTTTTGGCCCAAGCCGCCAAACACCAGCTTCCCGAAACCCACCCCGAAAGCACCTCCCAGGAAGGCCATCCAGAGAGGGAAGCCCGCCGGAAGGCAAAGGCCCAGCAGGATTCCGGTGATGGCTGCCGAGCCGTCCCAGAGACTCTTCTTAGGGCCGAAGAGGTACTCCGTCCCCATGGCACCAATGGTGGCGGCAGCCATGACATAGACGGCGCTGGGACCGAAATAGTAGACAGCAACCAGAATGACGGGTACCAGGCTCGCCGTCACATGCCACATGATCTTCGGCGTGGAATCGGGCGACTTCAGGTGAGGCGAAGCCGTAAGAAGGAGGCGGTCTTCCGGGGAAAGAGCCAGCTCTTTGCCGTTCATGCCGCGTCCTCCTTCCGTCTCATTCGGCCAAGCTGGTATTTGGCCATCCCGAACATCTGGGAAAGGGGGATGTTCGACGGGCAAACGTAGGAGCACGCCCCGCAGAGCATACAGTCCCAGAGGTTCGCTCTTTCCGTCATCTCCTGGTACTCGGCCGTCTGGGCCAGCTTACCCATGAGAGACGGGTTCAGGAACATCGGACAGGCGTCCAGGCAATGGCCGCATGAAATGCAGGGATAAACCGTTCTGGGACGGGACTCGTTTTCCGTCAGAACCACGATCCCGGTGACGCCTTTCGTGGCCGGTGCATCCAGGTCCGGTTGGGCGGCCCCCATCATGGGCCCGCCCGAGAGGACCTCGGTGACGTTTTCTTTGATCCCGCCGCAAAACTCCAGAATGTCCCTAAACTTGGCCCCCACGGGAACGATGAGGTTCTGGGGTTTGTTGACACCGGGCCCCGTCACCGTCACCACCCGCTCGATGAGAGGGAGGCCCGTCTCGAAGATCTCGGCAATGCAGGCGACGGTTCCGACATTTTGAACCACCGCGCCGACATGCATGGGGAGCTTTCCGGAGGGCACTTCCCGTCCCGTGACGGCCTTTATGAGCATCTTCTCAGCGCCCTGGGGATACTTCACGTAGAGGCCCTGGACGTCGGCATTCAGATCCTTCGGCTTGGTCTTCTCCAGAATCTCGATGGCATCCGGTTTGTTCTTTTCGATGCCGATCACCGCCCGCTCCACTCCCAGGGCCTTCATCATGATCCGGACCCCGAACCACACGCGGTCGGGAAACTCGATCATGGTCCGGTGGTCGGTGGTGAGGAACGGCTCACATTCGGCACCGTTGACGAGAAGAACTTCGATCGGAACGTCCTTCGGGGGGAGCAGCTTCACATGCGTGGGAAATGCCGCGCCACCCAACCCGACCACACCACCCTTCTGGACCGCAGCCACCACCTGCTTCGGATCAAGTCCCTCCCAAAGGGGGATCACACGGGGTCGAGGAATCTGGGGTGAGAATTTTTCCACCTTGACCCGGACCGCTTCCGCCATGCTCCCATCCGGATGGGGCCACCATCCGATCCCCACGACATCTCCAGCAGCCGAGGAGTGGATCGGGACGGACACGAAGCCGTCTGCTTCTGCGATCTTGTCCCCCCGCTCGACCCGGTCCCCCACTTTCACCAACAGGCGGGCGGGCTTTCCGGCATGCTGCCGAAGAGGAAGAACGATCTCCTCGGGAAACGGCATTCGCCGTATTGGGACGCCGCTGGACTGGTCCTTATGCTCCGGCGGATGAACGCCGTGACTGAAACTCAGCTTATCCCACATGTGAATAGGAGCCTGCCCGCGTCCAGGAGAGCCCCTGGATCCGGACAGGCCGCTCCTATCAGTTGAAGGGCTTGGCCCGTTCGATCCACTTCTCCAGGTCCCGCTCTTTGGGATTCAGCGGGGTCCCAGGATGGATAATCTTCGCTGTACAGCGCTCCGCCGCCTGCACCAGCTCGGCGAAGGTCCCTGCCTTCGGATCCTTGATGTAGGCCTGCTTGTTCTCGTTATAGGCGAACATCTTCTTGTTCAGATTGGTGCACTCGTTACACGTCGTGCACCGGGCCGTCTCGATGTACGGCTCCATGACCAGGTCGTCGTCCTCGTCCTCATCCATGGCGGGGGCCGCAGCCGGAGCCGCTTCCGCCGGGGCAGCTGCCTCGGCAGGAGCCGGCGGTGCCGCCACGGCCGCCCCACCGCCATCCCCACTCAGAAGAGCCTTGGCTTCCTCCGTGAGGGTTACGGGCCGGAGACCCGGCGTGCTGGAGGCCCGCTTCAACACCTCGCCCACCGTGTCCTGCCCGCCTCGGGAGGAATTGATGAGCCCCTCGGCCATGCGCCGGGCAATTATCTGGGGATACGTAGTTTTCAGCTCGGCGATCTTGGCCTCGTACTCGGTCCGAAGGGCCGCGACCTTGGCCTCGAAATCGTCCTCCAGCTCGTAGGCGATCTGGTCCCGAACCGACGGTGCCACCTTGTAGCCCGCCAATTCCCGGAGCTGGTCCCAGTGCAGGAGCCGGTCCTCGCCCAGGATGACCATCTCCATGGAACAAGCCACCCGGTCCAGATGCCCGTCGCCCCCCAGGAAATTGATGTAAGGCGTCTTCCCGAGGCGGTCATCGAGGGGCATGTTCAAGAAATCGTGGAAGGGAATCTGGTCGTCGTTCCAGTTGTCCCGCCTGATCGTCTTGAAGTGCTTCTTGAAGCGGTTCTCCGTGGCCGCCCAATCCGCCACCGTCAGGGGTAACTCCAGAACCTGGGTACCCCCCTCCTCGTCGGTATAGGTGAGCTCGTAGGACGGCCAGTCCTCCTCGATTTCCGGATTCCCTTTCAAGTCGATGCACTCGGCCCAGCCCTTCCCGGCGGACGGATCGTAGACCAGGAAGGGGAAGGCCCGGCACTCCAGGGCCAACCTGGCGGCGTGGGGGGACAGCTCGTCTGCCAGACCGTGCTCTACGGGACAGGGCGTGTAGAGGTTGAAGACCGCCGGCCCCTTGTAATGCAGGCCCTTGATGACCCCCTCCATCATGTGGGCCGGGGAAGCCTGAGAGGTCTGGAGTACGTAAGCCCCCCGGTGGGCCAGGGCGATGAGAGCCATCTCCTTTCGGGTCTCTTCCTTCCCGTGATGGGCTTTCCCATAGGCGCTCATGTCGGCCACCTGGCCGGTGAAGCCCGAGGTGCAGGCCTGTCCGCCGGTGTTGGAGTAGACCTGCGTGTCCAGGACCACCACTCGGATGGGTTTCCCGGAAGCCAGGAGACGGGAGACGTTCTGGAAGCCGATGTCCAGCATGGCTCCGTCCCCTCCCATGGCCAGGATGGGCGGACAGAGGTCGAACTCCTCCTCGGTGAACTTCTGCCAGTCGAATTCGACGACGGCCTGGTTGAATTCCGCCTCGTCGTATTCGTCGTTGAAGAGGAGCTCCGCTTTTCGGACGGCCATGAAGTTGTCCCCCATCTTCCTCATGTGCCCCTCGAAGATGCCGATGGCAATCGAGGGAGCGTCCTGGAAGAGGTGGTTGACCCAGGGGAAGGGATAGGGGTTGTAAGGGTAGGTGCTTCCCCAGACCGAGGAACAACCGGTGCTGTTGGTCATGGCCATGTGGGAACGGCCTCGACCACTGGGTCCTTCGGTGTACCGCCAGCGGAGCTCCTTCAGCTCTTTAACAGATTTATTGAGAGTCTCGAAGAGTTCTTTGTCTTCGTCTTGAACCTTCAGGGTGGCATCGGCTCCGTCGGCCAGGCTCTGCAGATCGAACTCGACATCACCCAGGAGGAGGCCCTTTGCCTTCTCCTCAAGGCCTTCGACCAGCGTGTCGATCTTCTTGACGTAGGCCTCCACCCGGGGTTGCATGACCCCTTCGATGGTGGCGATGAGGAGGTGCACGGCCGTCTTCTCACCACAACCCATGCAAGCCCCGTCGCCTCCGGCCAGGATCTGATAGTTCCCCTTCTTGAGGAGTAGGGACGACAGGATTCCGATTCCGTGCTCGAGGTCGCTGATGTTGATGTATCGGTCATCGGTGTCCGGGAGGCGTTCCCACATCTCCCAGTTCCGCCGGAGACGGTCCACGATCTCTTCGTCCTGCTTCACCGTGATGAGGGCGTTCTCCGGACAGACCTCCACACAGATGTTGCACCCCTTGCAGGCTTCAGGATTCACCGTGATGGAGAGGAGACCTCCGGTTCCCTTCTCCGCGTTCTCCGGGAGATCGAAAAAGGGCGTGGTCTTGGCCAGGGGGAACTCGGCAAGCACCGAGTAGACGGCCGCAAACTGCTTGTCGACCTCGGCCCTGCGCTCGGCGTCCCAACCCAGCTTGTCCAGGATGTTCTGGTAAGCCTGGGAAAGGATGTCGGCGAAGTTATGGAAAGGCACGCCCTTCAGGAGCTTGTGAGCCTCCTTCGCCACGTTCTTGGAAATGGACATGAACTGGTCCAGGGAGTTCCCGTTCGTGGCCGTGAGGATGGCGGCATCCAGAATCTGCTCCGTGGTGTTCACCACCCCCGGGATGGCCGTATCGGGGCACTGGACCCAGCACTGGCTGCACCCGGTGCACTTCTCGGCGATAAAGTCCGGAACCTGGAAGCGGATATTGGTCATGTCCCGGACCACACTGGTGGAGGCCGGGATGGCGCTGATAGCGGCAAAGGGATCGGCGATGCCGTCCTCACCTGTGGTGGCACAGAAGGCGCAGACCTGCTCCCAGAAGCGTCCCTGATTCCCGATTCCCCACTGCTGGCCCTCGGTGTCCAGGAGGCCTGGAATCGGACCCACACCACCTTCGGCCCCTACGACTTCCTTCACCTCGGTGGCCACCGGAACCTCGAAGAGCTCGTCATAGCCCCTCTGGATCACCCGGAGGTTGTCTTGGACCACGGCGGCGCCCAGCTTCCCGAATTTCTTATTGAGCTGGCCCAGAATCCCCTCGAAGAGCTGCTCCTCGTCCAGACCCTCCTGGTCCATGAATCTGGAAGCCTTGAAGAAGGCGCCCATGAAGGCCGCACCCTGCATCCGATACCGAAGATCAGGATTCCCCGCCTCCTCGGCAGCGATTTTGAAGCCGTCCAACCCGAAGACCTTGATCTTCTTCTGGCGAATGGTCTCCTGCCCGCCGGCGGGGAAGGAGTCCCATAGCTCTTCGGGCGTCATATCGCTCTGGATGATGAGGGTACCGCCTTCTTTGATGCCGGCCAGAGGGTCGGTGCTCTTGTAGACGTTCGGGTCCGGGCTCAGGACCGCATCCACGAACTGGAGCTCCCCGTTGAGCTGGATCTTCCCGTGAGCAAGGGTGGCATAGAAGCTGGTGGGCTGCCCCTTCTTCTCTGATCCGTACTTGGGGTTGGCTTGAATCTGGAGGCCCGCCAGCTCGAAGGCGGTCATGGCCAGGTTCTTCCCGGTGGTAATGGCCCCCCACCCACCGATGGAGTGAATCCGAACGGAAATGGCACCCTCGGGCATGAGGTCCAGAATGCCCGTGGATTCGAGGGTCAAGTCGCCCAGATGGGGATAGGCCTCCAGCAACTCCTCCTGCCAGAGCTGGAGCTTCGGATACTGGGTACCCTTCCTGACGAAGTCCAACCCCAGATAGAACATCCGCTGCCGCTTCCCGTCAGGGAACATGTTCTCCACCGCAGCGATGATGTCCCCGGGCTGCAGGTCCCGGCTCCCCATGCCGAAGGACCCGGCGTAGAAGTCAGGGACCTCGTCAGGCCGGATCTCGGCCAAGCCGGGGTGGGGGATCTCGGGCCCGGAGGCGCGGAAGTTCTCGACCCCCTTACCCATGGCGGCCCGAACCTCCCGAAGGAGAGGCGGGTCAACCGCCAGGGGCTGGTCCAGGCGCTCCAGGATGGTGACGCCCTTCTTCCCCTTCAGCATGGCAGTGATGAGGTCGGTGGGGAACGGGCGGAACATGGTGAGGTTCAGCACGCCCACCTTCAGACCCTGGGACCGGAGGTGGTCCGCAACGGCCTCGCAGTTGCACACCACCGACCCCTGCCCCATGAGAACGTACTCGGCATCTTCCAGGAGGTAACCCGTGGCCCTGTTGTAGCGCCGACCCGTGAGTTGGTAAAACTCCTCCATGGCCTGATCCGTGAGGTCGGCCACATGGTCGAAATAGAAGGGCCGCTGGGCCGCGACGCCCTGGGCATAGGAGTCCTGATTCTGGACAGTCCCGATCATGGCCGGGAAGTCCACATCATAGATCTCCGGGATTCGGCGGCGTTTTTCCCCGAAAACCATCCTTTGGGCCGGGGTTGGGGATTCGATGATATCAGCCGGATCTCCCAGGTATTCCTTGATGAGCTCCCGCTCCGGAAGACGGATGGACTCGATGACATGGCTGGTGAGGAAGCCGTCCTGAGCCACAACGGCTGGGTTCAGGGTGAGCTCCGCCGTCCGGTGCCCGATGAGATTCAGGTCTGCCACCTCTTGGACGTTCTTCCCGAAGAGCTGGAAGAACCCGGAGTCGTCAACGCAGTGGTAGTCGTCGTGACCCGCGTGGATGTTCAGCGCCTGCTTCGTCATGGCCCTGGCCGCGACGTTCAGCACATAGGTCAACCTCTTTCCGGCGGCCGCATAGAGGGACTCGTGCATATAGGCGATGCCCTGACCGCTGGAGAAGTTGGCAGCTCTCAAGCCCACCATACTCATCCCTGCCGTCACCGCAGCGGCAGCGTGCTCCCCTTCGGGCTCGAAGAAGATGAGCCTCCGACCGTTGGCGTTGGTGTATCCCGCCGCCATGGCCAGGGCCCAACCTTCACCCATCTGAGTTGACGGCGTGATGGGATAGGCACCCGCAGCCTCGCTGGCGTTGACCTCACACCAGACGACGGCCTCGCTGCCGTCCATGGCCTCGGGTCTTCCCGGGTATTTAAACGACTGCTGTCCCTCGTTGCTCTTCGGGCTGGTCATCCTGCTTCGCTCCCTACGAGTTCGCGTACAGGGGCAAACTGGGCCCCCTCCACCCAAACGATTGCCCCCGTGGGGCACCGGGCAGTGGCTTCAGTGTTGGCCGTTCTAATGTTGGCGTAGTCGATGACGGCCAGACCGTTCTTGATCTCGATAAGGCCCGGGGCAGCATCTTGGACACACCGGGCACAGGCGGTACAGGCGACGGCACAGACTTCTTCTGCATCGTCGCCCTCTAGAAGGTTCTTGCACTGAACGATGAGCTTGTCGGCCAGCGGCATTACAGTGAACAGATCCAGGGGACAGGCGTCTACACAGTCTCCACAGGACGTGCACAGATCGGGCTCCACCACCGGTAACCCGAAAGGGTTCATGGTGATGGCCTCGAAATCACACGCCACGGCACAATCGGCCAGACTCACGCATCCCCACGTGCAGCCCTTCCCTCCCCCGGTCACTGCTACCGCAGCAGCACAGCTGTCCACACCGTGATAGCGTGCTTTGGATGTGGCTACATTCGTGCCGCCAGCGCAGAGGAGTCGGGCCACCAACTTGTTGGCCTCGCCGGCATCCACACCCAGGACCGCAGCAACATCGGCCCGGTCCTCCTCCCCCATGACAGTACAACCGGCGGGGGCAACCTCCCCCTTAACGGCTGCCTCTGCGAACGCTCGGCATCCCGCCAAACCGCATGCACCGCAGTTCGCACCGGGAAGAACTTCCTCCACGGCATCGATGCGGGGGTCCTCCCACACCTTCAGCTTCGCGTTGGCCAGGGCGATAAGGCCCCCGAAGGTGAGACCCACGCCGCCAAGGATGGCTACGGAAGTCAGAATCAGCGAAAAGTCCATTCCGTCCCTATACCCTGCTCAGCTCAAACGCCGGATTGATGGATGAGCCACGAGGCCAACTGCCCCGCATCGTCCATCTCGGGAACGCCCAAGCCCGCATCCACGGATGCAGTCTCCACGGCTCCAACGCTGGCCGTGAGGGAAGCGAGTTGCCCGAGCTCTTCCGCTTGGTGAAACGCCGAGATCGAACCCAAGGCCCGTTTCGGTGCCTTCTCGGGAAGGTGGCTCACGGTCAGACGCTGATCGAGGGACCTGCCCTCGCCGGGAATGTGCATGAACTTGGCACACCCCTCCGGCATCACCGCTGCGATTCCAGGCCCGTCCACGGCACCCAGCACCGATAGCTCCGCTGGATCGTCGGTCTGGATCACCGCGACCCCCGGGGTGATCAGCCTGACCAACGGTGCCGGGGCCGCAGGACCGTTCACCACCAAAACGATCTTCTGGCCGCCCTCAAGGAGCTCGGCCAACGATGCCGGCCGCAGATCCTGGCCCTCCACCTCGATGACCAGGGGCGGAGCCCAAACCCGTTCGGCGCTGTTCCACTTGTTCGGGGGGAACCGTTCCAGGCAGTCCTCCACTCCCTCCGGATGAGCCAGATCGTGCAGGGCCCATTCCACGCTGCGGGCGGCGCCGAAGGCGCTCCCGGCCTTCCCAAGAGCGGTAAAGACGGCCCCCCTGAGGTAGCCGTCCAGGGGAACCTTGGCGGTGAAGAGATCGTCACCGGCCTTTTTCAGCTCCGTGAGGGTCTGGTACGCCGCCAGGATCTCGGCCCGCTTGTCCGGGTCCAGCTTTTTGTTGGCACCGACAAAGGGTGCAAGGCGGTCGAGGTCGATTCTCCCCGCGGCGAAGGGGCCCAGTTCGTGAGCCAATCGCGCCTGAGGGTCCTCATCGCCACCCTGCCCCCGCTCGAGGATCCCGCGAACCTCCTCAGCGGACATGGCCACCGAGGAAGTAAAGGATTCCTTCGCATCGACGAGGGCCTCTAGGGCCTGGACAATCCGTTCGTCAGACGGCATAGCGGTCGAACTCCTCTTCCAGGACGCTCAGCTTCTCGTCGGCCGTCAGGGTCGGCAGAGCCCGAGTCTCCTCGTACCGGGGCCGGGACTCATCCCGGAAAAAGACCCCAAGGCGGATCTTGGACTGATCCTCTGCGAACCGGCGGGCAGCGTCGATATCCGACGGGTCGTGATAGGTCCGAACGTCGTAAGCCCCTACCAGATCCTTGGCTTCGATTCCATCGGGGTGAACCAGCAACTCGATGGTCTCCGGGTCGGTGATGGCATCCTCGAAGAGCTTCGGCAGATAAGCAGGGCAGCGCTGGAGGACCCGCACAAAGGAAAACCCCTTGTGGTGGTAGGCCATTTTGATGGTGGCGTACAGATGAGCCGGCACCCACTCGGCGGTCTGGGCCACAAACGATGCGTTCGAGACCCCAAGCGTCGCCTCCAGGGGATTCATGGGAGGCAACCAGCTCCCCTGGGGCTGGGTGTTGCTCTTGGTCCCCTGAGGAGTGGTGGGCGACGTCTGCATCTTGGTCAGACCGTAGATGTTGTTGTCCAGAAGTAGGGCAGTGATGTCCACGTTGTAGCGAATGGCATGAATCCAATGGCCGGCCCCGATGGACACACAGTCCCCGTCACCCATGACCGTGAAGACCTCCAGGTCGGGCCTGTGAAGCTTGATTCCCGTAGACACGGGCAGTGCCCGGCCGTGGATTCCGTGGAATCCGTAGGTCTTCATGTAATGGGGGAACCGGCTGGAGCACCCGATTCCCGAGACGAACACCGTGTCTTCGGGTTTGAGCTGCTCCTCCGTCAAGAGGCGCTGGACGGCAGTAAGAACCGAGTGGTCCCCGCATCCGGGACACCATCTAGCCAAGGCAGCCTCATAGTCGCCCATGCTGAATTGGCGGTCATCCTCCTCGGCGAGATGGAGGAGAGAACAAGCGCTGCTCACAAGGCACCTCCTTCGGGCATCTTTTGACGAATTGCTGCGTGGATGTCCCCGGGCTTCAGGGGCTCCCCCAGGACCCTGGTCCAGCAGTCCACATCCCAGAGAGTCTGAGCCCTTAGAACAATAGCCAGCTGTCCGTACCGGCGGTTTTCTTCCGTGATGTACGGTTGGCCGAGCTCGTCCGAGTAGTTGATCTCCACGGTCATGACCTTCTTGAAGCGGCTGAAGATCTCCTTCAGTCCCGGCTCGAGAGGGGACAGGAAGGTGAGGTGCAAGCTCGCCACCTTCAGGCCTTCGTCCTGGGCCCGCTCCACCGCTTCTTCGATGGCCCCCCGGGTGCTTCCCCATCCGACGATGAGGAGATCGCCCTCTTCGGGACCGTTCACCTGCGGAGGCTGGAGGGTGCTTTGGAAGACGGCCATCTTCCGGCTCCGCATGTTCATGCTGCGCTGCACCACGTCGGTGGTGTAGGCCACCTTACTCCCCTCGTCGTGGGCCAGGCCCGTGAGGGTATGCATTCCGCCTGGCGCCCCCGGAATGAACCGCCTGGAGAGGCCGGTGTCGGGATCCCAATCGTAGGGCCGTAGTCCCTCGGGGATCGGTGACAGATCCGGTGGAGGCGCCACCCAGGACGGATCCAGGACCGGGCGGGGAAAGGGCGATACCCCTGTGGCCAGGTTGGCGTCCGTGAGGATGATGACCACGCAGCGGAAAGCCTCGGCAATCTTCCGGGCCGTGATCATGGAGTAAAAGCACTCCTCGATGGTGGCCACGGACATGACCACGTGGGGAGCGTCTCCGGGCTGGCCCCAGATGGCAGCCAACAGATCCGACTGCTCTACCTTGGTGGGAAGCCCGGTGCTGGGCCCCCCCCGCTGAACGTCCACCACCACCAGGGGGGTTTCGGTCATGACGGCCAAGCCCAGGAATTCGGTCTTTAGAGCCAAACCGGGGCCCGAAGTGACGGTGAAAGCGCACTTTCCTGCCCAGGATGCCCCGATGGCCACACCGGCAGCGGCGATCTCGTCCTCTGCCTGATGCAGGAGGCCCCCGTAGTTCAGGAAGGTCTCACCGAGATGATGGGAAACCGAGGTGGCCGGGGTGATAGGGTACATGGCCATGAAGTCCATGCCGGACGCCTGCGCCCCCATGGCAACCGCTTCGTTCCCATTCATCACGACATGGGGCCGATCGTCTCCGGTGGGGGCCACGGCATACCCGAACCCCAGGTTATCCACCGCCCATTGGAAGCCGGCGTTGAGCAGCTCCACGTTCCGATCGGTGATCTCCTGAGCCTTCTTCCGGAAAGCGTGAGCGATCTGCCCCGCCGCCAGCTCCAGGTCTCGATCGTAGATGTAACACAGGACGCCCAAGACCCACATGTTCTTACCCCGTTGGGGGTTGTCCACGATCTTGAGGCACTCCTCCTGCATGGGAACCTCGATGATCCGGTAGTTCCGGCCCGAGAGTTCCTCCATGGCATCCACCCATTGCTGTCGGATGTCCTCGTCTTTGTGGTCCTTCCACATCTTCTCGAGGAGTATGACAGCGTCTTCCTTCAGGGCGTTCAGCCGGTGCCGAGCCAGGAGCACCTGTTCGTTCAACGCCACCACGACGTCCGCGGTGTCGCCCCAGTTCGTGACGGGAATGGACCCGATGCGGATCCTGTTCCCGCTGGCTCCAGCAGGGAGGCGGGGGGGCGGCTGGATCTCGGCGGGGATGATCTCCACCGTCCAGACTCCGTTCCCCATCTTTGCTGAAACCGAACCGAAGATCTGAGCACATTTCTGGGCACCTTCTCCGGGATCGGAGACGATCTCCACGGTGCTCAGCTTCTCCTGGGTGACGTTCCTGCCCTTCGGCGAGCCTTCTCTTTCAGAGGCGTCGGCCCCGACCGTGGGGAGCTTCGTCTCCATGATCCACCTTTTTGGTCTCGGTATTTTGGCTCTCGGGATCCGAACAGACACCGAGAGCAGACAACCCCAGCGCACTCTGAGCTTATTCCGTGCCAGCCCAAGAGAAGCCTGGAACGGCTTGGAAAAAAGGTCTATTCCCAGGAAATATCAGCGGTATTCGGAGGCTGTCCGTGTCGGCGTATGTTAGGGGTCTATCCACGGTCGTAAACCCGGAGACAAATTGTCCCCTTATGGGTCTGCTGGAAATAGCCGGGAGTCCTCTTATTCCCAACGACCCCTTACCTTAACCCCAGCAGACGGCGGCTGTCCGCGGGGGGTTTGGAGGTACCGGCCGTGGGCCCTATTCTTCATTCCTGTAGGCCTCGGGGTCCCAACCCTGCCACCGGGGCCGGCAAAGCCGGGTCAGACGGTCACGGGCCCGGGACTCAAAAGGGTGGGAGATAAGGTTGACGGGACCCGATCAGTGCAGTGCCTTCGCCCCTGGGTCCATCGGGAATCTGGCCTGTGGGTTCGACGTCCTGGGCCTGGCGCTTCGGGGCCCCGGGGATGAAGTGGTAGCCCGGCGAGCCCATGAACCTGGCGCCAGGATCACGTCCATACAGGGTGATGGTGGCCGCCTCCCCCTCGCCACCCGGGCCAACACGGCCGGCACCGCTGCCCAAGCGGTCCTGGAGGAAATAGGAACCCGTGAGGGCGTCGAGCTCTGCTTGAAGAAAGGCCTGCCATTGGCGGCGGGTATGGGTGGAAGCGCCGCCAGTGCGGTGGCAGCCGCTGTGGCCGTGGATCACCTCATGGGAGGGAGGCTGCCAGAGGAAGTCCTGCTTCATTGCGCCCTGGCCGGCGAGGCGGTGGCCTCGGGGGATGCTCATCCCGACAACGCGGCCCCCTCCCTCTTGGGAGGCCTTGTCCTGGTACCGTCCTGGAATCCCATCCGTGCCATCGAGCTGGAGGTACCCCGGGAACTTACGGCGGTCCACGTCCATCCCCAGACGGAAGTGGAAACGGGATGGGCTCGTGAGATCCTGGGCGACCAGGTTCCCCTGAAGGACGCAGTGGCTCATTGGGGGAATACCGCGGCCCTGGTGGCGGCCTTTTCAGGGAGGACTGGGAGGTCATCGGCCGGGCAGTGGAAGATCGGATCGCAGAACCGCTCCGAGCGAAAGCCGTTCCGGGGTTCTTGCAGGTGAAAGAGGCCGCCCTCGAAGCCGGGGCCCTGGCCGCGAGCCTGTCCGGGAGCGGCCCTTCCCTTTTCGCACTCTGCCGCGGTGTGGAAGCTGGAAAAAGGGTCGGGGAGAGGATGGTCCGAGCCTTTCGGGAAGCTGCGGACCTCCATGCGACGCTGACGATTTCCACCGGCAGGGCTCCCGGCGCCCGAATCCTCACCCCCTGACTCCCATGGAGTTCATCAGCACTCGAGGCGTCTCTACCCCGGTCCCCCTGCGGGACGCTGTCTTCCAGGGTCTGGCCTCCGACGGTGGTCTGTTCATGCCCCTGACCCTCCCTTCCTTCGACGTGGACACCCTCACCGGAATGCAAGGCGAGAGCTGGCCGGAGCTGGCCTTTCGTGTCCTGGGGGCGTTCCTGGAAGGGAGCTTGGCAGACAAGACTGTGACGGCATTGGTCGGGGAGACCTTGAACTTCCCGGTGCCGTTGGTCCAACTGAGTGAGAGAATCCATGTTCTGGAGCTATTCCACGGACCCACCCTGGCCTTCAAGGACGTGGGTGCCCGCTTCATGGCCTCCCTCCTGGCTCATTATCGGGACCCGGAGGGTCCAACCATGACCGTCCTGACCGCCACCTCCGGAGACACGGGTGGCGCAGTGGCCAAGGCCCTTCACGGGCTGGAGAACGTCCGGGTCGTAGTCCTATTCCCAGACGGGAGGGTAACCCCCCGACAAGAGCGGCAATTCTCCACCCTGGGCGGGAACGTGTTGGCTCTCGCAGTGAAGGGCGATTTCGACGACTGCCAGCGTTTGGCGAAAGAGGCCTTTCGAGCCGACAGGGGCACCGGCGCCAAAACGGGATCATTGACCTCGGCAAACTCGATCAACGTCGCGCGGTTCCTCCCCCAGACCACCTATTTCTTCAAGGCATGGAGGGATTTCGAGGCTTGCCGCTCAAATAGAACGAGGATTCTATTTTCTGTGCCTTCCGGAAACTTCGGCAATCTGGCCGCGGGGATGACGGCCAAAGCGGCCGGGATGCCCGGTGCCTCTTTCCTGGCCGCAACCAACGCGAACGACGTAGTCCCGGAGTACCTCCACACCGGAGTCTTCTCACCCCGACCCTCCGTCACCACCGTTTCCACGGCCATGGACGTCGGGAACCCCTCCAACCTGGATCGGATCCTACATCTGTATGGAAAGGACATGGACAGTCTGGCCCAAGACTTGGTCGGACAACGAGTTACAGACGAAGAAACCTTGAGTTGTATCAGGAGGACCTACAGGGATACCGGGTATGTCCTGGACCCTCACACCGCCGTCGGACTGGCTGCTCTGGAAAAGCGGATGGAACCCCGAAGCGATCAAACCGGAATCGTATTGGCCACCGCTCATCCCGCCAAATTTGCCGGGGTCGTAGAACCGGCCATCGGAACGGAGATGCCCATCCCACCGGAGTTGGCCGGCTGCCTGGAAGGGAAGCGGCAGGTGACCCCGATAGAGCCCCGGCTGGAGGCCCTTCAAGAGATTCTGGAGGCCTGAGGCGAGGTTTGGTCGAATAAGGGGGGGGTCAGACCAACCAGGTCACGAGCTGATTCGCCGCAAAGGCCGCCACATAGGCCAGTACGCCCATGTAGGTGAACTGGAGGATGGGGATCCTCCAACCCCCGGTTTCACGTCGGACCATGGCGACCGTGGACATGCACTGCATGGCAAATGCAAAGAAGACCAGCAGTGCAACGGCGCCGCCCAGGTCCAGGTCCTGGCGGAGAGCCTCTTGGAGCCCTCCGGAGTTTTCATCCCCGTCGATTCCGTTCAGCGTACCCAGGGTACCGACGATGACCTCCCGGGCCGCCAGAGACGTCACGAGGCCGACGCCGATCTTCCAATCGAACCCCAGGGGCTCGATGATGGGTTCGATGGTTCTTCCCATGGTTCCCGCCAGGCTCTCTCCAATCTCCGGAGCCTGGCCGTCGACAAGGGGAAGATGAGCCAGGATCCACAGGCCCACCGCGACGCTCAGAATCACCGTGCCCGCCCTGCGGAGGAAGATCTTGGAGCGATCCAGCAGCCTCAATCCCAGCGACTTGGCCGTGGGCCAGCGATACGGGGGCAACTCCATCACGAACGGAGTCCGGTCGCTCTTCAAGATCGTGGACTTGAGAATGACTGCGGTGACCAGGGCGGCCAAGAACCCCAGCAGGTACAGCCCCAAAAGAGCTGCGGCCCGGGTGCCGAGGAAAGGCCCCAGCAAGGGCCGGTTTTCCATGAAAGCCGCGATCACCAGGATATAGACCGGGAGCCGAGCCGCACACGTCATGAAAGGCGCGATGAGTATGGTGGCGAGACGGTCCCGTTTGTTCTCGATAGTCCGGGTGGCCATGACCGCCGGGACGGCGCAGGCATAAGCCGATAGCAGGGGGATGAAGGATTTTCCCTGCAATCCCACCTTGGCCATGGTCCGATCGGCTATGACCGCTGCCCTCGCCAGGTATCCGGAGTCTTCGAGAACTCCCAGAAAAAGGAACAGAAGGAGGATTTGCGGGAGGAAGACAAGGACCGAACCGACACCACCCCACACCCCTTCTACCACAAGGTCCTTCAGGGCCGAATCCGGGAGGGCTCCCTCCAACCAGCTCCCGGATCCCGTGATCAACGCCTCCACAGCGTCCATGAGGGGGACTGCGGCATTGAAGATGGTCTGGAAGACCGCCAGGACCACCATGAGGAACACCAAGGGCCCCAGGAATGGATGAAGAAACAGCCGGTCCAGCCGTCGGGTCCAGACCGGTGCCACGGGCGGCCGATAGGCCGACTCCGCCGCCACCTGACCGGCCCATTGCCGGCAGGAGGGAGGGCTCTGAAGGACAGGCAGGCCCACGGGCTCGGGCGCCCTGAACGTGCTCTCCAGGAACTGAGAGATCCCGTCGAGGCCCTCGCCCTTGGCGGCACTCACCAGGACCACCGGCGCCCCCAGCCGCCCGGAGAGAGCGTCTACGTCCACCTCCCCACCTCGACGGCGGAGCTCATCGGCCATATTCAGAATCACCAGGATCGGTTTTTCCAAGGCCAACATGGGCGCCGCCAGGACCAGGTGACGGCCGAGGTTTGTGGAGTCCAGAACCAGGAGAACCGCATCCGGAATGCACACCTCCGGCATCTTCCCCCGAAGAAGGTCGTCGGTGATCCGCTCGTCTTCGGACCTGGGCGTCAGGCTGTAGGTCCCTGGGAGGTCCAGGATCTCCAACTCTCTCCCGTCGGAGAGGCCCACGGTACCGTGGTGACGTTCCACGGTGACGCCGGGAAAGTTGGCTGTCTTCTGCCTTAACCCCGTGAGACGGTTGAAAAGCGTGGACTTGCCGCAGTTGGGAGGGCCTACGAGAGCCACGGTCGCCGTGGGTCCGTCCATGAGGGCAGAGCCGGCGGAAACCTTGAGATGGACCTCCTCTGAAAAGGGAGACCTCATCCCGGAATCCGCAAAAGGAGGTGGCGGGTGGTCTCCCGACGAAGTGCTATCTCACTCCCATCCACCCGGTAAACCCTGGGGTCCCCCCCGGGGGCCCCCGGGCCGGCTACAACAGTGGTCCCTGGAATGAACCCCAACTCCATGAGGCGGAGGGCCACGTCCTCCGGGAGTTCGAGGGAGTCCACAACCCCGGATTCCCCTTCTTTGAGGTCGGCGAGGGTCAGCGGGGCGTGGGTGCCCCTGGAGCGGCGACGTCGACGACGACGTCTACCCCACACTCTCCCTCCGAACCAGCCCCGGGAACGCATCAGGTTAAATACCTAGTTGAGAACCATTTTCAACCCCAATCAATCTCTTTGGTACCGGTTGGGCGGTCAAGGATACCTGCCCGGCCGCCACCTATGGCCAACGGCCTGGATTCTCCCCATTCTCCCCCCGAGTGAAACTTCAAAATCCAGAATGAGAGGCTCGTAATGGACCTTGCTCGCTTTCCCCGCCGAAGATACACGGAGGGGTGGACACCCCTGGAACATCTCCCCCTGCTGACCCAGCACATGGGTGGACCCCACATCTTCATCAAGCGGGACGACCTCCTCGGCCTGACGGCTGGTGGAAACAAGACCCGAAAGCTGGAATTCCTGGTGGCCGATGCCCTGCGCCAGGGGGCGGACACCCTGATCACGGTCGGTGCCGTCCAGTCCAACCACTGTCGTCTGACCCTTTCGGCCGCCGTCAAAGAGGGGATGAACTGCCGCCTGGTCCTCGAGCAACGGGTACCGGACTCCTACGACTACGATGCAAGCGGGAACAACTTCCTCTTTCGACTACTGGGCGTCGAAAAGACCACCGTGGTGGATCTTGGCACCGACCTCAACGCAGCCATGCAGGCCGAGGTCGACGAGTTGGCGGCTGAGGGTCGCAAGGGATACGTCATCCCCGGGGGAGGGTCCAACCCCATCGGGGCCCTTGGCTACGTCTCCTGCGCTCAGGAAATCCTGGCTCAAGCCTTCGACAAGGGGATCCAGTTCGACCACCTTGTCACCGCCAGCGGGAGCGGGGGCACCCATTCGGGCATTCTCGTCGGAATGAGGGCCATGGGTAGCTCCATTCCGGTCACGGGAATCAGCGTACGACGCCCCGTTCCGGAGCAGGAAGGGCTCATCGGGGGTCTGGCCAAGGATACCCGGGACTTCCTGGGCCTACCGACCGAACCTCCGGAGGGGGAGCTCAGGATTTTCGACGATTACGTCGGTCCCGGATACTCCATCCCGACGGACGAGATGGCCGAAGCCGTCAGGACCTTTGCCAGGATCGAGGGAATTCTCCTGGATCCGGTTTATACCGGAAAAGCAGCGGCCGGCCTGTTGGATCTGATCCAGAAGGGACATTTCAAGAGGGGGGAGAAGGTCCTGTTCCTGCACACGGGCGGGTCCCCGGGTCTCTACGCTTACCAGGACGTGATCCTGGACTGACCGCTGTCCCTTGAAGCGGGGCGAAGGGGCTAATCCAACGCTTCGTCCGCTTTCAAGAGGGCCCCCAGCAGGACGTTCGCTCCCGCCTCGATGTCTTCGGGGCGGGAGTATTCATCCGGATGATGGCTGAGTCCGCCCACACTCGGGATGAAGACCATTCCCATGGGCGCGAAATGTGCCACGGCTTGAGCGTCGTGACCGGCCCCGCTGGGCATCCGCTGGTGATCCAGGCCCAGCTCCCCGGCGGCAGCCTCCACCCAACCCCGAAACCGGATGTCGGTGGGGGCTCCTCTGCTGAGGTAGAACTCATCCATATCGATGGGAGTGCCGTTTTTGTACCCGATGGCCTCGGCTTCGATTTGGATTCCGTCCATCACCTCCTGGATACGATCCATTTCGAGGGCTCGGATTTCGATACTCATTCGAACCTCCCCCGGGATCACATTCGGCGCGCCGGGACTGGCTTGAATCCTCCCAACCGTTGCCACCTGACTACCGGGAATCGACGTCACGACCCGGTTCACGGCTTCCACGAGCTGCGCAGCACCGATCATGGCATCCCGTCGCTGATCCATGGGAGTCGTCCCGGCATGATTCGCAGCCCCGTTGACCACGGCCGTCCACCGCCGAATCCCGACGATTCCCTCCACCACACCGATGGGAACCCCTTTCCCTTCGAGGATAGCGCCTTGCTCCACATGGAGTTCCAGGAACCCGGCCATGGAACCCCGCTCGAGTCTGGCTTCGTCAAGACGGTCCGGATCGCCCCCTAATCGACGGATCCCTTCGCCGATGCTGAATCCGCTGGACGAAACCAACTGGAGCTCTTCCTTTCGGAACTCTCCGGCCAGGACCCTGCTTCCCGTCTTTCCTCCCTCTTCGTTCACGAACGCGACAACATCCACGGGGTGCCGCGGCACGACCCCGGCATCCTGGAGGGTCCTGGCGCCCTCGAGAGCGCCGAGGGTTCCCAGTGGTCCGTCGTAGTTCCCCCCTGCCGGGACCGAGTCCAGGTGGGACCCCATCATGAGAGGGGGCAGGTTCGGGTCCGAGCCCCGGAGGCGACCAATGAGGTTGCCCACCAGGTCCACCCGGACCTCCAGCCCGGTTTCCTCCATGAGGGATCGGAAAAACTCCCTACCCTGAATGTCGGCATCGCTGAAGGCCACCCGATCCACACCCCCGTCTGCCCGCCGCCCGAAACGGGACAGCTGACGAAGCCATTCGTGAAGCCGAGGGCCGTTGATGAGGGGTTGCTCCCCGAATCGCCTCCACGTCCCGGGGAACGAGGACGAAAGGGCCTCCGGGAAAAGGGCCAGAGCTCCCAGGGTGGTGCCCAAAGTACGGGAGAAGTGTCGTCGATCCATGATCATAGTCTCCGTGCCGGCTTAGGGTTTCGGCCTTCCCAAACCCTGAAGATCCGGTCCTCGGCCAAAACGTTCACTTCCTGAAACTGCTCTCGAAGAGGGCTGGCCAGAGGGAGTCTTCTCTGGGCGACAAAGACCAGAACCCCCCCTTTCGCCAGAAACGGTGCTGCCCTGTGAATCAGCGACACGATCATGGCCGGTTCCTCAGCCTTTCCCCGATGGAAGGGAGGGTTGGACACGATAGCGTCGAAGGAACCCCTGTTCTCAGTGGGCAAGCCGTCCCTGAGGTGGAAGCGGGCCTCAGGCACGTTTTCGCGGGCCGCTTCCAAGGCAACGGCATCGTGGTCCAGCATCTCCAAGGCCAGATCCGCCCCCCGTTCAAGGACCACAAATCCTACCACTCCACTCCCGCATCCATAGTCCAGAATCCTCCCACCAGCAGGCAGGGGCGGCAGAGAATCCAACAGGAGTCGAGTCCCGGGGTCCAGGCGGCCGTGAGAGAAGACGCCCGGATAGGAAACCCAGCCCGGAGGAAGACCCGGGTACCCCAGGTCGAGCAGGGTTTTCCAGTCCTCCAGGCGGAATCGCCGACCGGCTTCAACCTTGGCTCCCGTTCCAACCAACACCCGGCACCGACCTCCTACCACCAGCGCCTCCACCGACGAATAGGTTTCCCCCAACGTACCCATGGCTCCCCGGATTCCTTCATCGTTCGCTCCGTAGACCAGAACCGCCCCTCCAGGGCTCAGCACGGAGGCCGCCGCCGAGAGCCCCATGGAGAGCTCCTCCTTGGCGCGGGGTAGCCGGAGGGTAACCAACCCGTACGGACCCGGCGCCGGCCATGAAGAGGCCCGAAGGTTTCCCAAAGCACGGCGATGGTATTGCGTGAACGGTACGTCCCGGTCGCGAAGGGCGATCCCCAGGTCCGGGAGAGGGGAATCCATCAGCAACGCGCGTCCGCTCGAGTCCAGGCGATCGAGCTCACCTATCAGCAGATCGGTCGCCGCCCGATCTCGCCAGCCTGGATCTTGTCGTCTGGACATGGTGGGCTCTCCAGAGGCTTCCCTAGCGGCCCCCCGGTCCCAGAACCGGAACGGGAACGACCGTAGGTCCGGAAACGTCGAACTGAAGTGTTACCTCGAACTCTTCCCCGGCCGCCAGAGGCCTGGAAAGGCCAAGGAGCATGATGTGGAGACCCCCCGGCTCGAACTCGATCCTGGACGACGGCGGCAGTTCGAGGGAGCCGACCTTCCGCATCTTCATCAGATCGTCCTCGAGATAGCTCTCATGGACCTCTAGAGCCCTCGCAACCGGTGTGGTCCCCCCGGTCAATCGGTCCCCACCTCTGCCCTCGTTTCGGACGGTGAAGTAAAGGGCCGAGTTGGTTTCGTACTCGCCCCCCCCTTCCGGAAGGGGCATGGCCCGGGCCCACGGATCCTCCACCAGGATCCGGGGCTCGGGTGACCCTTCTTCCTCCCCACATGCGACGAAAAAGGTGCCGGACAGACCAAGGAGTAAAACGCCGAGTTTACCGTTCATCATCTCACGCCGGACGACCGGCGGCTCCTTTGAACACGGGGGGGCTGCTTCGAACCCCAAAAGCCGTTATGTATTGGAATTCCAGGTCCGGAATCCCCCGGAAACGTCAACTTCAGCATAGTAGGCCGTGATCATGTCGTCGAACCATACCTTCGCCTCCCAGTTTCGGGTGCAGCGTCCCTCCACCGGGACCCTGATCCTCGGATTCCTCCTTCTACTCCTTCTGGTCCCGTTGGATCAACCGGCCGCAGGGCAGACGCCCGGGAGCGGGTCGGACCCGGCACGAGCCGGGCGCTTCGACATGGGAAAGATGTGGACGTTCGAAAACGCCCCCATGGCCTACTTCACCGAAACCTACGGATTCTCGGCCGACCCGGCCTGGTTCGAGAGAGCCCGTCTGGCCGCGCTTCGAATCCCGGGATGCTCTGCCGCGTTCGTCTCCCCGAATGGGTTGGTGGTGACGAACCATCATTGCGCCCGCGGGGCCGTGGTGAGCGTGACCCGTGAAGGGGAAAGCCTCCTGGATGACGGCTTTTATGCCAGCAGTCTTGAAGAAGAGAGGTCGATTCCCAACTACTATGTCGACCAGCTGATCGCGGCTGAAGACGTATCGGACGAGGTGTTTCGGGCCGTGGACCAGGCCATGGGGGATGCTGCGAAAGAAGCAGCCCGCCGCGAAGTCATCTCCCGAATTCAGGAACGGATCAGCTCCGGCCATGCGGGGGGGGAAGGTGCGGTAAGGGTGGAGGTCACCGCACTCTACAACGGTGGGCGGTATTCTGCATACACCTACAGGCGGTTTTCGGATGTGAGGATGGTGGCCGCGGCTGAGCTCGAACTGGGGTTCTTTGGCGGGGATCCGGACAACTTCACCTACCCGCGCTATGCGTTGGACTTCGCCTTCCTCAGGGTGTACGGAAGTGACGGCGAGCCCCTGGAGACCGAACACTACTTCGGTTGGAGTCTGGACGGGGTCCAGGAGAACGACGTGGTTTTTGTCATCGGTAACCCAGGGCCTACGAACCGTTTGAATACCGTGGCCCAGCTGGAGTTCCAACGAGACGTGTCGGTAGCCGCCCAAAAATCATTCCTGGGCAGCCGATTGGCCATCATGAAAGAGTTCTACGATGAAAACCCGGAGCAGGGGGAGGCCATGGGCCTCCGAAACCAAATGTTCGGCCTCTCCAACTCCCTCAAGGCCAACTCTGGCCGCTTGGACGCGTTGAAGGATCCCGTCATCATGGAACGGAAGGGCGACGGGGAGCGGCTGTTCCAGGAGGCCTTGGACGCCGATCCCGAGCTTCGAGCTGAATGGGGAGGTCTGATCCAGGATATGGCGGCCATTCAGGAAGAAAAGATGGCCCTGGCCCCCGAGTACTTCGCCTTCCTCCGCCTCGTCCCGGGGAATACCGAGTCGTCCCTCCTGATCAGGGGAATCTACGCCGTCCAATACCTCCAGGCCCGAGACGGGGGAGCGTCCCCTGCCCAGCTGGACCGGATCCGAGGTCAGATTCTTGGAATCACGGACAAGCCGGAAGAGATGGAAGAGGCTTTTTTGGCCGAGCGCCTGGGAGACTTCCAACGCTA
Organism: Gemmatimonadota bacterium; assembly: GCA_013043565.1. GTDB lineage: Bacteria > Gemmatimonadota > Gemmatimonadetes > Longimicrobiales > Gaopeijiaceae > JABDNZ01. The sequence goes on from JABDNZ010000387.1 coordinate 29,159, forward strand.
TCTGGGAAGCGACCACCCCGTCACAGCTGCCGCCCTGGAGGGCCGTAGCGTAGAAGGGGCAACGACACACCTCAGAGCTCGCTCGGCGCTGGCCACGGCAGAAAGCACCGCTGGCGCTTTGGAGGGAGGCGCCCTCGACTCGAGCGACCCGGCCGTTCGTCTTGCCGGAGCTCTCCTCCCGTCTCTTGTCGGCTTGCCCTCAGGGGAAGGATTCCAAACCCGCCTCAACGCTCTGTCAGCCCAAGAGCGGGAGTTGGCAGCCGATCTGGGGAGGGCCCGGTTCGCAGTTTACGGACCGGACGTGCCCCCAGACGCATCCCGCTCACCACGGATCACGGACGGAGTGGTCAAACCCTACACCTACAACGGGACGCTGGCGCCGGTTTATACCACCTTCTTCGGCCTCTACGACCACTTCCATTCCTATGGGAGGGAGTCGGACTGGAACCTCCCAGATCGGTGGCTCCCTCCCCATCCGGACCTGGACCTGGGCACGCCCCTGAACTTCATCTCCACAGCCGACACCTATGGCGGCAACTCGGGTTCCCCGGCCGTGACCCCCAACCTGGAGATCGTGGGACTGAACTTCGACCGGAACGTGGAGGGCCTCAGCCGAGACTTCATCTTCCTACCTGATCGGGGCAGAAACATCATGGTGGACGTCCGGGCCATCAAAGAGGCCATGGACGTCGTTTACGATGCCGACCGGATCGTCCAGGAGATTCTCACCCACCGTCTCTTCCGAACGGAAGCCGAGGCGGACGCCGTCGGTAGATGAACAAGCGGCTGCTGTTCCTCCTGCTGGGTTCGGCCCTGGCCTGGCCGCCCTCTCAGGGTTGGAGCCAGGCTATCCTGAATGTGGAGGCACTCCAGGCCGACGAGACCGAGGCTGTCCACGCGGAAGTCTCCGGCCGGATTCGATGGGCCTCGGGGAACACCGACCTCTTTCAGTTCGGCGGCGATCTCGGGCTGGGCGTTTTGGGCGAACGCCATTGGATACGGGTTTATGCCGGATTGGAGCACCTGGAGAAGAACGAGAAGAACATCCTCGACAATCGTTATGTCCACATCAGGTACAACTACAGGTTCTCAGACCGCTTCAGGACCTTTCACTTCTTCCAGTTGCAGGCGAACGAAAACCTCTTCCTCAATCGCCGTTTGCTTCTGGGTACCGGTCTTCGGTACCGGCTCCTCGGCGGGGCGGAGACGCGTCTGGAGGTCGGAAGCGGTCTGATGTTCGAGGCCGAGCGCTTGGACGAAGGGAAGCTGGACCCTGGAGAGGAGGCCGACACCGAGGTTTTTCGCATGGCCAACCTGATCGTGGGATCGGGGCCCATCGGCGAGGGGAATCGGTGGGTGACGGTTGTATACTACCAACCCAACCTCAAGGGTTTCGAGGACTACAGGCTCTCGGGGGAACTCGGCCTAGTTGTCAGGGTCGTTTCTTCTTTGGACCTCAGTGTCACCCTGACCTGGCGACACGACAGCAGGGCCCCCAGTGGCCTGGACGAGGACGACGTCGGACTTCGGACCGGGTTCACCTACCATATCCGATGAGGGCAGACCTATGACGACCGATTCAGACAGCTCACGGCCCGACATCACGGGGAGCGGCGATCCCACGCCACCCCCGGTTCCGGACCTGAGGGTGGCTAGAGTGGTTGCTGCCCGCGAACATCCCAACGCAGACCGCCTTCTTGTCATGGACATCGAGCTCGGGACTGAGCAGAGGCAGATCGTCGGAGGGATCGTGGGACACTATACACCCGAGGAGTTGGAAGGCCTTCCAATCGTGGTGGTGGCGAACCTCCAGCCAGCCAAACTTCGGGGAGAGATCAGCCAGGCCATGCTACTGGCCGCCGAAAACGAGGAAGGGCACCTGGGGGTACTCCTGGCCCCCGATGCCGAGCCGGGGACCCCAGTGCGGCCAGCGGACGGCCCGGCTCCCGCCGGCGAAATCACCTTTCAGGGATTCCACGAGAACACGCTGCTGGCCGGCCCGGAAGGCGTGACCCTCAACGGAACTCCCTTGACGGGGACTCGTTTGGTCATGGACCGAGAGGTGTACGGAAAGCTCAGGTAGGACCCGAGACACACCAACAACGCCGGTAGGATGGTGCCCCTGTATGGAACCCGTCATCCACACCCACGACCTGACCCGTTACTACGGGAGTACCGTAGGTGTGGAAGGACTGACCCTCGAGATCCAACCCGGGGAAATCTTCGGATTCCTGGGCCCGAACGGAGCGGGGAAGACCACCACCATTCGGCTTCTCCTGGACCTCATCCGGCCGACCCGGGGCGAGTCCTTTCTCTTCGGCTGCCCCTCCTCGGATCCGCTGATTCGATCTCGAATCGGATACCTCCCCGGGGAGCTTTCCCTGGACGGGAGGATGACCGGCGGCCAGACCCTGACGTTCCTGGCCGCGCTCCGGGGGGACCGGTCTGACACGGGGGCCGTCCGGGCGACCCTTTGTCAGCGCCTCGGCCTGAATGATGGGGACCTGAAACGAAAAGTCCGGGAATACTCCAGAGGCATGAAGCAGAAGCTCGGATTGGTCTCGGCTCTCCAGCACAGGCCAAGGCTCCTCATCCTGGACGAGCCCACGACAGGCCTGGACCCATTGGTTCGAGAAGTGGTCTTCCAGCTGATGGCGGAAGTTCGGGATCAGGGCGTGACCGTCTTCCACTCCTCCCACGTCCTGTCTGAGGTGGACCGGACCTGTGACCGGGTGGGTGTGCTGAGAGAGGGTCGCCTGGTCTCCCTCATGACGATGGACGAGGCCAGGAGGTCCTCGTCCCGACACATGGTGGTGGTTTTCAAGGGAGCCCCTCCACTCGAGGAGCTGCAGAGCATCGGGGCGGATGTCGAGACTACGGACGGGAGCAGAGTCGTCGTACGGGTCACGGGAGAGCTGGGGCCGCTCCTCTCCCTCCTGGCCGAGAATCCGGTAGAACACTTCAGTTTCCCGGAGCCGAACCTCGAGGAGGCTTTTACCACCTTCTATAGTGACGGGCAGGGAGACGAATGATCCGGGCACTGGTGGTCCGGGGCATCCGACAGCACGGGAGGCTCATCGCGGCCCTTTGCGCCGGTCTGGTGCTTTTCGAGGGCGCAGTCGTATGGGCGGCTGCCAGCATCGGGATGGGGCCGGAGTTCCAACAGCTCATGACCACCCTGTTCCCCGCAAACGTCGTGGATACGATTTTTAGCCAGTTTGGATTCGCGTCTTTCTCCGGGGCCATCTCCTTCGGCTATCAGCACCCTGTGACACTGGTCATTTCAGTGGCCATCGTGACGGTCCTGGCCACCGTTCCAGCCCACGAACGGGAGACCGGGTTCCTCGACCTGGTCCTGTCCCGCCCCCTTGCTCGAGGGAAGTACCTCGCCGCGACCACGATCCTTCTGGCCATAGGATCGGCGTTGCCCCCCATCGCTCTCCTGTTGGGAAGCGCCTGGGGGTTGGAAGTAGTGGAAGCTTCTGAGGGCCTGGGATGGAAAGAGTACCTGCCGGCGGCGGGAGTTCTCGCCCTCCTCCTGGTCACGGTTGGGTCTTACACGCTCTTCTTCACATCTGCCGCAAAACGACGAGGTACCGCCATCGCCCAGTCGGTCGGGGTCACCCTCGTCTTCTACTGGCTGGATTTTATGGGGGATTACTGGGACGTCCTGGAAACGCCCCGGCTCTTCAGCCCCTTCCATTACTTCGATCCGGCGGTGGCAGCCGGTGCCGGGGTTCCTTTGGGTCATCTGCTCGTACTGTCAGGAATCACCCTCACATGCACCGCGGCGGCCTTCTGGAACTTCAGCCGACAGGATCTCTGAGGTCAGGTTCTCCCGGGCCCGGAAAGGACTCCCCACATGACCTCGAATGAGGCGAGGCGAAAGGAATACTGGGCCCGCATCAACAGGGCCGTCGACTACATCGAAGACCACCTGGGGGAAGAGATGACCCTCAGGGACATCGCCTCGGCTGCCTTCTTTTCCCCCTTCCATTTCCACCGGATCTTCCGAAGTCTCATGGGAGAACCGGTCAGTGGATTTGTTCAAAGAATCCGACTGGAAAGGGCCGCCCTGCTTCTCCGGGCCAACAGGCAGACCCCGGTGACACGGGTGGCCATGGACTGCGGGTACGGAAGCCCCGCCGCATTTTCCCGGGCTTTCAAAACCGCCTTCGGGTGCACTCCTTCCCAATGGCGGCGTGGGCCCGGAGAGACTAGCAAGGACTGCACAGCCCCGGGCAAGGAGGGCAAAGAAACCGACCCTCACACGCTTTATCCTTCTGAGGAAGACGGAATCAACCAGAAGTCCCGCACCAGGAGAGAAAGCATGGCCGAGGAGATGAAGATGGACGTGAGAGTGGAGGATCTACCGGAGCAGACCGTGGCCTATATCAGGCATGTGGGCCCCTATCAAGGGAACTCGGAGCTGTTTGAAGGCCTGTTCGGACGGCTCTTTCAATGGGCCGGGCCACGGAACCTCCTCCGATTCCCGGAGACACAGATCCTCTCCATCTACCACGACGATCCAGAGGTAACGGACGACGAGAAACTTCGATTGAGCGTGGGCATCACGGTCTCACCGGACACCCAGGTTTCCGGTGAGGTGGGAAAGATGACCTTGGCTGAAGGAACCTATGCTCAAGCCCGATTCGAGCTGGATCCGGACGGCTATGCGGCGGCGTGGGAGGCGGTCTACGGGGGATGGCTTCCGGAGAGCGGTTATCAACCGGACGATCGCCTGGCCTTCGAGCGGTACCTAAACAGCCCCAAGGAGCATCCCGAGGGCAAACACATCGTCGAAATCTGTGTTCCCGTCAGACCTTTCTGACCTGAAGATCTGGATTCCCGGGCCCTTCCCCGGCGGGGAAGGGCCCGGGAGGCCAAGCCTTTCTTACATCTGGCCTTCATCGGCTGAAGGCCCGTAGAGGGCCGGCAAGGGCAGGTCGTTCAGCCTGAGGTAGACGGTGAGTTGACCCCGGTGGTGATAGAGGTGGTTCATTACAAAGGCACGAACCACGGCGACCCGGGGCATGGTGAACAGCTCATTTTCTCCGTGCCGGAGAGTCCAAGGCTTCATCAAGTCCTCGTCGCTAATCCCGGTCAGAGCGGTTCTGAAGTCAGCTACGCTTTTATCAAACGCCGCCAGTACGCCCTCCAGTGTTTCGGCCGGAGGAGGCGGCACGAACTCTCCCTTTTCCGGATCCAAATCCATCGATTCGGTCGAGAGCGTAGCCGTTCCCCACTCTGAGAGACGCGCTATGTGATTCGCCATCTCCATGAAGGAGAATGACTTCTCATGAGGCTTCCAGCCGAACTTGTCCTCGGGGACCCGCGCCAGGGTGTCGCGGGTTTTTGCCATCTCTTGGTCGAACTCAGGCAACATTGCGGCGGCAATGCTCATGGTGCGCTCCTTGGATATCCTGGGACAAAACGGAGGAAGCCCGTCCCAATCGCTTCCCCATGACCCCAACGCCTACCCGACAGATAGGGCCAGGTTCTCTATTGCACGGACGGTCCTGGACACTCATGCTCCTGGTAGAGAGGAGGCCACGGGATGCCAGCCAACCTGACCCCCATCTACCGAGAAGCCGAAGCGAAGTTCAAGGCCGCCGTGACCAGGGAGGAGAAGATCGCCGCCCTGGAAGAGATGCTCCGCGTCATCCCGAAGCACAAAGGGACGGAACATCTCCAGGCCGACCTTCGATCCCGCCTATCCAAGCTCAGACAAGAGCCGAAGAAGAAGGGCGTCGCCAAGGGAATCAGCCACAAGATCCCCAAGGAAGGAGCTGGCCAGGTGGCCCTGGTAGGCGCTCCGAACTCGGGAAAATCCAGCCTCGTGGCTCAGTTCACGCACGCGAAGCCCGACGTCGCCGCCTACCCTATGACCACCCTCAAAGCCACCCCGGGCATGATGCCCTACGAGGACGTGGGTTTCCAGCTGGTCGACCTTCCGCCCCTCTGCCATGAGCATGTGGAGCCGTGGGTGTACGACCTCACCCGGGCCGCAGATCTGGTCTGGCTGGTGGTATCGATCCGAGCCCCCCTCCAAGGGCTGGAGCTGGTGGAGGAACTGTTGGCTGGGAAGGCGATAGGCCTTTATCCCGCCGGCACGGATGCGCCCGAAGCACCACGCCCCGGATGGACATATAAGAAGACCCTGCTGGTGATCACCGGAATGGACCTACCGGGGGCACAAGGGGATCTGGAGGCCCTGGAGGAGCTGATCGAGCTGCCCTGGCCCAGGGTTACGGTATCCACGACCACCGACGACTCTCTGGAGGCTTTGGGCAGGGCGACCTTCGAAGCCCTGGACATCATGAGGGTTTACTCCAAGGAGCCCAGGAAGGACCCCGACCTGACACGTCCGTTCACCCTCACGAGGGGAAGCACGGTGGAAGATCTCGCTCGGGCCATCCACAAAGAGATCGCAGAGGAGATCAGGTTTGCCCGAGTCTGGGGGCCCAGCGCATTCGACGGTCAATCGGTCCACGAGCACCATGTGCTCGAGGAGGGGGATGTCGTGGAGCTACACCGATAAGGCAGTGGATTCGGGGAACAGCGGGGATAGGAGTACCCGGAACGGGCGATTGAAGTGAAGGTCGGTCCTCAAACCTCTACAGAAGATTTCTGTCCGCGCTTATAGAGCCATACGCCGCCCCCGATGACTGCGGCGGCCACCAACAACACCAGGGCGATCAGGACTGCCTTCACCAACACAACGAGGACGCCCAGTAGCC
>JABDNZ010000388.1 GCA_013043565.1 Gemmatimonadota bacterium
CGGGCCGGGTCGGAGTTGGTTCCTCTGAAAAGGAAGAGGCTGGCGGACGCTCACGGGGAAATGTCTCGGAGGTTTCGGGACCTACTGCAGAATCGGCGTTATTCCCTGGTGCGCCTGGGGGAAAAGATGAATGCCCTTTCTCCCCTGTCCACGTTAAAAAGGGGGTATGCCGTTCCCCTGACCGACGAGGGGACGGTTCTGAGAACCAGTTCGGATTTTGTGGTGGGCGAGACCTTCCAGCTTCGTATCCTCGACGGACGGGTCCGGGCCGAAACGAAAGATGTTCAACCTGAAGAGGTCGATCGTGAAGAATGAGGCAGATGGGACCAACCAGGACGTGGAAGGGACCGGGCCCGGGGAAGGGAACGAAACCCTGGAAGCTCGTCTTAAAAGGCTGGAGGAGATCGTCGGGAGACTGGAAAGTGAGGACCTGGAGCTGGACCGGGCGCTGGCCCTCTTCGAGGAGGGTGTGGGCCATGTGAAGGAGGCTGAGAAGACCCTTACCGCTGCCGAGCTCAGGGTAGAGGAGCTTCTCGGCGAGGCCGGGGAAGGAGGGACACGCCCCTTCGACGAGGCGGAAGAATGACCTCGGGCCTTTCGGAGTCTGATCTGAAAGGGTTCCTGGGATATGAGCGGGAAAAGGTGGAAGATGCTCTCGCCCAGGCCTTGGCGGCTTTGGGTCCCAGAGTCCCGGTCGAGTTCCGGGGGGCCCTGGAACACGGCGTCACGAGTGGCGGGAAGCGACTTCGACCCATCTTGTGCGTTGCGGCCTACCGGGCGGCCGGGGGAGGGCATCCCGGGATTTACCGGCTTGCCGTCTCCTTGGAGATGATTCACGCTTACTCGTTGATGCACGACGATCTGCCTTGCATGGACGATGCCGACCTCCGCCGAGGGGAACCCACAACGCATAAAGTCCATGGGCAGCGGAGCACCACGGTGGCCGGCGCGCTCCTGATCCCAGGGGCCACCCTACACGCCTACGAGGCAGCTCGAGCGATGGGGCTGCCGGAAGCCACCCGGCGGGAGCTGGTGGTGGAGCTTTCCCGGGCTTCGGGAGGCGGCGGGATGGTGGGCGGACAGGTGTTGGACCTCCTCGGAGAGGGTGAGGATCTCCAGGCTCCCGATCTGGATGATCTTCACCGTCGAAAGACCGGAGCCCTTCTGCGCGCCTCCCTCCGAATGGGTGGCATCGCTGCTGGGGTACCACCGGAAGGCCTGGAAGGATTGGATCGGTACGGGGCGGCCATCGGCCTCGCTTTCCAGATCGCCGATGATGTTCTGGACGCCACCGCCTCGGCCAAGGAGCTCGGGAAGAACCCCTCCGACGCCGACTTGGGAAAGTCTACCTACGTCTCGTTGTTTGGTGTGCAGGAAGCAGGTCGAAAAGCCGGAGAGCTGGTTTCGGCCGGGGTGACGGCTTTGAGAGAAGGGGGATTGGAGTCTAGGGAACTTGAGGCTTTGGCCCACTACATCGTTGAAAGGAAACGGTAGTGCGGCTGTGGGGAAGTCGTCAGGGCGTTTCTGGCTCTCGGTGACGCCAGGGTGCCTGTTTCAATCGTTTTTGAATAACTTTCACGACTAGGTCCTCGTCTTAAGGAGAGTGAGCACGTGGGAGTCCTCGAACGGGTGAAATCGCCCAGGGACATCAAGGTTCTATCCCGCCAGGAGCTCCACCAGCTGGCCAAAGAAGCCAGGGAGCGGCACATCGATGTGGTCTCGGAGGTGGGGGGGCACTTCGGAGCCAGTCTGGGCGTCACAGAGCTGACCGTCGCTCTCCATCACGTGTTCGATACGCCCCGGGACAAGATCGTCTGGGATACGGGCCACCAGGCTTATATCCACAAGATCCTCACGGGTCGAAACGATCAGCTCCACACCATCCGAAAGAAGGACGGCCTCGCACCCTTCTGTCGGCGGGACGAGTCCGAATACGACGCCTTCGGTGCGGGCCATGCCGCCACGTCCATCTCCTCCGCATGGGGTATGGCCGTCGCCCGGGATCTCAACGGGGACGGTTTTTCCGTGATCGCAGTGATCGGCGACGGTGCCATGGGGTGTGGCTTGGCCTATGAGGCTCTGAACAATGCCGGCCACACAGGGCGGGACTTCATCGTCATCCTCAACGACAATGAAATGTCCATCGCGCCGAACGTGGGTGCGATGAACAAATACCTGACAAGCATGATCACGAACCCCGTCTACAACCGGGTTCGGCGGGAGGTCAAAGACCTCATTCACCGGGTCCCGTCGAGCTTCGGTGAGGCGATGGAGCATTTCGCCTATAAAGTAGATGAGAGCGTGAAGAACATCTTCATGCCCGGCATGCTCTTCCAGGAGTTGGGCTTCAGGTATGTCGGTCCCATCGAGGGTCACGATCTGGACGCTCTGGTCGAACGTCTTGGGGCGGTGAAGAACATGCGGGGGCCCATCTTGGTCCACGTTCTCACCCAGAAGGGGAAGGGTTTCGAGCCAGCTGAGGAGGACCCCTTCAAATGGCATGCCGCCAAGCCCTTCGACAAGGACTCCGGGAATGCCACGAAGACCGGCGGAGGTGGTCTTCCCCGGTACCAAAAAGTCTTCGGAAAAGGATTGGTGGAGCTAGGGGAAATGGACCCGCGGGTTGTGGCCATCACAGCCGGAATGAGGGACGGGACGAGCACCGATCTGTTCGAGAAGGCGCACCCGGAACGGTTTTTCGACGTTGGGATCGCTGAAGGTCATGCCGTTACGTTCGCCGCCGGCCTCGCCACGGAGGGCATTCGGCCCGTGGTCGCGATCTACTCGACGTTTCTCCAACGTGGGTACGACGGCGTCGTTCACGATGTGGCGTTGCAGGGGCTCCCCGTCGTCTTCGGGATGGACCGGGCTGGTGTTGCAGGAGCCGATGGTCCCACCCATCACGGGACCTTCGACATCAACTATATGCTCACCGTCCCTGGCATGGCGGTCACGGCGCCGAAAGACGGTTCTGAGATGCTCGCTCTCCTGCGTTTGGGAGTGAACCAGAATGCCGGACCGTTTTCCATTCGCTGGCCTCGGGATTCCGTTCCCGAGCCCGTGCCCCACATCTCGGAGATTCCCGAGGTCCCCTTTGGCTCCTGGGAGATCCTACGACGGGGGAGGGAGGTTGCCATCCTGGCCGTGGGGACCATGGTCCTGGAAGCGCAAAAGGCTGCGGAAGCGTTGGCGGCCGACAGTATCGATGCCACCGTGGTCAACTGCCGGTTCATGAAACCCTATGACCTGGAAACCCTCAAAGAGGTCCTCGCTTCCCATGCCTACCTGTTGACGGTGGAGGAGGGAGCTGTGGTGAACGGGTTCGGCGCCTACATGGCCCGGGAGATAAAGGAGATGGTGGAGGGCGCAGGAGTCAGAATGCGGACCCTGGGGATCCCGGACGAGTTCGTGGCCCACGGGGGAAGGGATGTGCTCCTCCGAGAAATCGATCTCGACGCAAAGGGGATCGAGAAGTGGGTCCGAGAGATGATGGGGGTGCCTCCTGGCTCGCGAGCCAGCTCTCCCCCCGAGCCTTCGACGGAGGCCGTGTCATGACGAATCACCCGTCGGCGAAGCCGCGCTTTCGTCGAGTTGGCCTCGTTGGAAAGACGGGACAAACGGGAATGTCCTCCGTAATGGACCGCCTCTTGGCCGTCTGCGAGGCCCACGATGTAGAGGTCGTGTTCCAGGGAATGCTGGAACCGGGAGACCCACCCGGACCCGACATCGAAGGCACGCTGGACAACGGCGTCGATCTTCTCATCACTCTGGGGGGTGACGGGACGCTCCTTTGGGGCGCTCGTTTGGTCGCGGAGCGTGACGTGCCCGTCCTGGGAATCAACCTCGGTCACATGGGGTTCCTCACATCCGTGAGCCAGGAAGGGATCGAAGAGGCATTAGAGAGTCTCTTCCGGGGGGAGTACGTTCTCGACCGCCGGTCCACCCTGGAGGCAAACGTGGTGGGGAGGGACGGAAGCTCCCGGGCACGGTATCTGGCCCTCAATGATTTTGTCATTCACAAGAGGGGGATGGCCCGGGTCACGCGGCTCGAGCTCCTGGTGGGCGAAGGGGACAGCCAGGAGGAGATCGGTGGGTTCACCGGGGACGGAGTGGTCCTCTCCACCCCAACCGGTTCGACCGCCTACTCCCTTTCCGCAGGGGGCCCGATCGTGGCTCCGGGTATGGACTGCATTACCGTCACGCCCATTTGCCCTCACACCCTGGCAGTGAGGCCCCTCGTCATCTCCTCAGAGGAGACCGTCACCGTCCTTCCTCTGGATCGGGCAGGAACCTTGGTACTGACCGTCGACGGCCAAGAAGCGACCGATGTATCCAACGAAGAAGCGGTGGTGGTCCAGCAGGCCGGGGCGATTGTGAATCTGATTCGGATCCCGGGACAGACCTTCTTTTCCACTCTCCGAAAAAAGCTCAACTGGGCAATCCGTCCTCACGGTGAGGGATAGGCGGTGGGGAGACGCCCGCCCCCATTGAAGCGCCCCACTCGGGTCTCCTAAATTCACCCCATGCTCATCGAACTGAGGGTCCGGGATTATGCGGTCATCGACGACCTGTCCTTGGAGCTGAAACCCGGCCTGAACGTGCTCTCCGGAGAGACCGGGGCAGGGAAGTCCCTCATCGTAGGCGCGCTCTCCCTCCTGGTGGGAGAAAGAGCCTCCTCACAGACAGTCCGAAAGGGCGCAAAAAAAGCCCTGGTGGAGGGCGCCTTCGACCTCTCCAACCTTCCGGAGGTCAGCAGCCGATTGGAGGAGCTCGGGTTCCCCAACGAGGACGGTCTTCTTCTCCTCCGTAGGGAGGTCGCCGCCGAGGGGCGAAACCGGGCTTGGGTGAACGGATCTCCCGCCACGGCTTCCGCGGTTGGAGCCCTTGGCGCCAGCCTGGTGGACATCCACGGTCAGCACGAGCACCAGAGCCTCCTTGCCCCGAAAGCGCAGAGGGACATCCTGGACGTCTATGCCGGCGCAGCGGATACCGCTCGAGCCGTGGGCAGACTCTTCGCGAGGCTCTCCGAGAAGAGGGCCGAGCTCCAGGAGAGGGAGGCCCGCTTGGCCGAGTTGGAGACCCGGGCCGACTTCCTTCGCTTCCAACTCTCGGAAATCGAGGAGGCGAAACTCCACGAAGGAGAAGACGCGGCCCTGGAGGCCGAGGCGAAGCGCCTGGATCATGTGGAGGAGTTGGCGAAGGGGGCGAGGGATCTACACGACACCCTATACGGAGGGGAGGACTCCCTCACCGATCGGGTCGCATCCCTGCGAGGACTCCTGGAGTCACTCTCCAAACTGGATCCAGCCCTCTCCGGGACGGTGGTTACGTTGGAAGAGGCCTACCATCTCCTGACCGACAGCGGGCAAAAGCTGGGGGCCTACGCCGCCGATCTCGAATATGACCCGGCTCGTTTGGAGGAAATCCGCTCCAGGTTGGACCGGATCTTCCGTCTGGAAAGGAAGTATGGTCCGGGCTTGGAGGAAGTCCTCGCAAGCGGACGTCGCATTCGGGGAGAGCTGGACGAACTCGACGGGGCCTCGTTGGACTTGGGCGGAAAGAAGAAGGAGATCATCGAGCTGGAGGAAGGCTTCAGAGAGGGATGGGGGAGCCTCAGTCAGCTGAGGGCCGAGGGAGCCGAACGGCTGGAAGCCGCGGTGGCTGGACTCCTCCCGGAGATGGGGATGGAGAAGGGTACGTTCCGGGTCGAGCTGACTCCTTTGGAGGAGCCTGGCTCATTCGGCGGGGAGAGGGTCGACTTCCTGGTGAGCCTGAATCCGGGATTTGATCCCGGCCCCCTTTCCCAGATCGCCTCCGGTGGTGAGCTCTCCAGGGTGATGCTGGCCCTTAAGAGCGTCCTCGCCGAGGTGGATCGGATCCCTTCTCTGATCTTCGACGAGATCGACGCC
>JABDNZ010000389.1 GCA_013043565.1 Gemmatimonadota bacterium
GCCCTGGCCTGCAGGCGGTATGGCTCAGAGGGGGTCCCACCCACCTGGCTTATCGAGGCGGCCATCCTTCGGGCTCTGGCTCCCCGTCATTTCCTGTTCCTTTGTGTGGCTAACTCGGCACGGAGTCAGATGGCCGAGGGCATCGCGCGATCCCTGGCCCCGGATTGGGTAACGGTCTCCTCCGCCGGTTCCGAACCCACGAAGATCCGACCGGAAGCCGTGAAGGTGCTGGAGGAGGTTGGCATCGATCCCGAGAACCAACGGTCGAAGGGAATGGGCGAGGTGGAGGAGGGAGTGGACGCCGTGATCACCCTGTGCGCCGAGGAAGTGTGTCCGGCGTGGCTCGGCCAGGCGTCCAGGGTCCATTGGGGACTTCCGGATCCCGCCGCGGTCCAGGGATCAGAAGAAGAACGACTTCAGGCGTTCCGGGCCTTGAGGGATGAACTGAGGCAGAGACTACGGACGCTCTTCATCTGACGACCACGCCCTCAAGCCTGGTAGAGGAGGTAGATCCCTCCGACAATCAATAGGGCGCCAATCCCTCTCCGGAACAACACGAGCCCTCTGGAACGCTCGTTCCATTGAAGGACACCCTGGGTCAATCCCAAGGAGCTTCCTGCCACCACGATGACCCCACAGTGGCCGAGGCCGTACGCAATCGTAAGTCCCCCGGCCAGGAGAGGATCAGACGAGGCCACCGCCGAGGCAGTCGTCAGAACAGGAGCGAGGAAGGCGAACGTGCACGGCCCCAGAGCCAGGCCGAAAAGGAGTCCGAGGAGAAGTGCACCCAGGGGGCCCTTCCCAAGCCAAGCAGGAATCCCAGGTACCTGCCAGCTGAACGCGAAAACTCCTAGGAACTCCAGCCCGACCACAAGAAACACTGCGGCCATCAGGAATGCGAAGACCCTTCCGATTCCGCCCAGGGCGATCCCGACGAAGGTGGCCAGTCCCCCGATGAGAGCGATGGTCAGGAGCATTCCTCCTGCGAAAGCCAAAGAAACGAGAGCGGCCCGGCGGGCCCGCACACGCTCCTCTCCTCCCATGTAGCCCACGATCAGGGGAATACTGGCCAGGTGACAGGGGGAAAGGAGGATGCTGGCGATCCCCCAACCAGCAGCCCCCGTCAAGGCCAACCCGGGTGCTCCGGCCAACCACTGGTTCAGCGACTCGAGGAGAGAGGTCATGGACGCGTCACGGCGACGAGGTCTTCCTCAGTCTGATCCCATGGGAGCTGAAGATCCCAAGGATATCACCTTTCGCGGTGAACCCCTCCCTCCGTTCCAGTTCTCCCCCCAAACTATCGAAAAAGATCAGAGTCGGGATCGACCACACTTCGAAGTGCCTCCCCGCCTCCTTGTCCACCCAGATGTCGTAGTAGTCGACTGCCAGGGCTCCAGGGTATTCCTTCCTCAACTCAATCCGAATTGGAGCCATCGCCTTGCATGGGATGCAACGGCCCGCACCAAGCGCAACGAGCCGGGGAAGCCCAGGTGCAGAGGTCTCGTAGCTTGCCGGAATTGGCTCTTCCGGGGCCGGAGCCCTGGGATCGAAATCAGCGGGGTAGCCCCCCACGAGGCTCGTCCGCGCGTTCTTCTGATAGAGGGTCGCGGCCACTGCCAAAAGGACCACTCCTAGGACCATCACTTTCGCTCTTACCCCCACTTCATCCTCCTGTAGAAGTCTCAGGTGGCATGTCCCTCCAACCGGTTCTTCACCTGAATCACACTCAGTAGGTGGCCGGAAGACACGACCTTGCCGTCAACGACGAGGCCCGGAGTCATCAGTACGCCCCGGGAAGCGATCTCCTTGATGTCGGAGACCTTCGTGACTTCAGCCTCGATCTCCATCTCCTCGACTGCGGCTCGCACGTTCTTCTCCAGCATCTGACACTTTGGGCAACCGGGCCCCAGGACTTCGATCTTCAGCATTACACGATCCCTCCGTAGATCAACCCGGTGATGGTGGCCATGACCGCCACCAGCAGAATGAAGGTCACTGTCTTTCGGGTCCCGATGACGCTTCGGATCACCAGGATACTGGGAAGGGAGAGCGCCGGACCCGCCAGCAGAAGAGCCAACGCCGGCCCACTCCCCATCCCACTTCCCAACAGCCCCTGGAGAATCGGGACCTCGGTGAGAGTGGCGAAGTACATGAAGGCTCCGGCCACCGACGCGAACATATTGGCTGCAAATGAGTTCCCTCCCAGGGCCCCCGCGATCCACTCCGACGGAATCAATCCTTCCTGGCCCGGCCGCCCCAGGAGTAGTCCAGCCACCAGGATTCCGATCAGGAGGAGGGGTAGGATTTGTTTCGCGAATCCCCAGGACGCCGCGAACCAGTCGCCCAACTCACCCTCGCTGGTGCTGGTGATGAAGGAGAGACCGACGGTGGCCGCGACGAAGGCAGGCACGGGTGAGTCGGGAAGGAAGATGGCCAAAGCAATGGTTGGGAAAGCCACCACGCCCAGTCGGAACCAGGACAACCCGAACCAGGCCACCAACACCAATCCCAGCCCGCCGGCCAAGAGCGCGGTTACGATCCATCGACTGGAGTAGATGGTGAACCAGAGACCAACGTCTGCCTCTGGCCGGCCCCAGTTGGCAAACACCAAGATTCCGACCATGAGGCCGAAGTAGATGATAGTCTGGCCCAGACTCCGCCCAGCCTCATCCTCATCCTCCGGGATCTCCTGGGCAGCGACCCGGGCCGCTTCGTCCCTCCGGAACAGGAAGTGCATCAAGAGCCCGATGACCACCGCAAAAACGATGGCACCCACGGCCCTAGCCACACCCAGACTCAAGCCCAGCACGCTGGCAGTGAGGACGATGGCCAAAACGTTGATGGCCGGACCGGAGTAGAGGAATGCCGTGGCCGGTCCGAGACCGGCTCCGGTGGCATAGATCCCGGCGAAGAGCGGTAGGACCGTACAGGAGCAAACGGCCAGGATCGTTCCGGACACGGATGCGACTCCATACGCCAAGACCTTCGGCGCACCGGGGCCCAGGTACCGGAGCACCGCCTGTTGATTCAAGAACACCGAAATAGCACCCGCGATGAAGAACGCAGGCACGAGGCAGAGGAGCACATGCTCCTGTGCATACCATTTGGTGAGAGCCAGAGCCTCGACCACTGCGCCATCAAAACGAGGACTCCCGATGGGCAGCCAGTAGGCCCCAACGAACACCGCCACCACCCAGAGAAGGGGCTTCCATTCTGTGCCCCAGTCGGTCGCCAGATTCCCCCTCATGCCGCCTCCCTCTCCGCCCGCATCTGAACTAGGACGGAGCCCGAATCGGGAATCGGTCGACCCGCCAAGAGTTCCCGGAGCATCGCCAGAATGGTCGACAACTCGTCGTTCTGGTCCCGAGGCAGACGGTAGTTGATGATCAAACCCTCCCTCTCGTCTTCCAGGACTCCAGAATCCCGGAGGTACCTCAGATGTCGGGAAGCTTTGGATTGGGAGATCCCGAGGATCCGCTCCGTTTCGCACACGCATAGATGTCCGTGGCGGAACACGAGCCCCATGATGGTGAGACGGGTATCGTCCGAAAGTGCCTTAAAAACGCGACTGATTTTCTTCATGCATCCCTCCATTCGCATAGAGTATACCCGTCTAAGCGGGTATATGCAATTCCTATCCGAGGATTGAGACTTGCACCTGTACCTAGGTACAGGTCTTAACTTGTTCTATGGCTAGGAAAGACCTGACAACAGGACAACTCGCCGAAGCAGTAGGGATCGGCGTTGAGACAGTTCGCTACTACGAGAGGACGGGGATACTACCGGAACCACCCCGAACGGCTGGAGGGCACCGTAAATACCGGGAGGCCGATGCAAAACGGCTCAGGTTCGTACGCAGGGCTCAAGAGCTCGGGTTCACGCTGAGCGAGATACGGGAACTGTTGAGCCTCAGGGTGGAGCCGGGAGTAAGCTGCGCCGGCGTTGCCTCGACTGCCGACCTGGTCATCGACAGGATCGACGAACAGATCCGCCAGCTACAAACCATGCGACAATCTCTGGCGCGGCTCAGGGCCTGCTGTGCCAACGAAACTTCCACAACGGAATGTCCGATTCTGGACGCACTGGAGGACGAAAAGAGATGAAACGAGCCATCGAACTCGTGTACTTCGAAGGGTGCCCGCACGCAATCGTTGCCAGGGAGCGCGTAGCCGAGGCGATGCGATCTTGCGGGCTTCAGGAGGAGTGGACGGAATGGGACCTGATGGACGCCAAGACACCGGATTGGGCAAAGCGGTTCGGATCCCCGACGGTTCTCGTGGACGGAGAGGATGTGACCGGGGCGGGCCCCGGCGCCTCGGCCATGGCTTGCAGGGCTGACGGGGCTCCGAGCACTTCGGTGATTGTGAAGGCGTTGGTGGATTGGTAGATCGGATTACCCCACTGCCAGCAAGAGACGGCTGGGATGAATCAAACCGAAACCGACAGGGCTGTGCTGAGAGAGGTCCTCAGGTCGTTCCCCCGGTCTGGCGTACCTCCGACGCTCGACGAACTCAGGGAGAGGCTTCACCTCGACAGTGAGAAGATCCTAGCCGCCCTGGGGCACCTTCAGGCGTCGGGCTTTCTGCGGTTCGACACGAAGTCCGCCAGGATCACTGAAGCCTACCCCTATTCCTCTTTTCCGACCCGGCATAAGGTCACCTTGGCGGACGGTCGGGAAGTCTACTGCATGTGCGCGATCGACACCTTCTACGTGCCTTTCCTGAACGACTCCGACGTGCGTATCCGCTCCAATTGCCTCCACTGTGAGACCGAGGTCCAGTTGAGAGTAGAGGGAGAGGAAGTGTCCTCCGTTGAACCACCCGACACGGTAATCTGGCATAGCGGGGCCGAGTACGACTGCCCGAACACCAACTTCTTCTGCAATCTCGACCATTTGCGAGCGTGGCGGGTTCGGTTCCCCGGAGAGAGGGGACAGGTCTGCACCGTGGAAGATGCCCTGGCCAGAGGGAGGAAGGCCGTGGAACAGACTCGGACTCTAATAGGATAGGACCCCCTCCTGCCGGGGGCGGCCCGCTTGCACTTATTCGGAACCACTCCCGACCTCACGCCTAACCAGCGTTCCCGTAATGACCTAAGCCACGTTTTCTTTTTTTCCTTTTTGAACATAAAGCGAACTAAAAACGGCCTCCCCGACACATTGTCGAGAAAGCCGCTTTGAATGGGCCTGG
>JABDNZ010000390.1 GCA_013043565.1 Gemmatimonadota bacterium
CTCCTACTCGTCGTCGGATATGTGATCCTTCTGCCGCTGGCCATCATTCTCTGACGGTTCGCTCACCTTCCGGGATGTCCTGCGGCCTTCTCCCCTGGCTCGGAGGCCTTGTTTGGTAAACAGACCCGAAAGAGCTGGGAGCGGACGGCCCTCATGAGCCGGCGAGTCGTCCGCACCGTTTGCCCCCGCAACTGCTATTGCACCTGTGGAATGTTGGCGACGGTGGAGGATGGCCGGTTGGTGAAGATCGAGGGAGACCCGGAGAACCCTGCCACGGCCGGTGAAGTCTGCGTCAAGGGGCTCTCGTACGTCGAAAGGGTCGCCCACGAGACCAGGCTGACCTCCCCACTCCGGAGGAACGGGAAAGGCCAACTCGAGCCCGTGTCCTGGGACGATGCCCTGGACGAGATCGTGGCTGGCCTCTGGTCCATTCGGAAGGAATCAGGGCCACTGGCGGTTCTCCACTACGAAGGTTCGGGAAGTCATGGGGCTCTTTCGGGCCTCTCCGAGGCGTTCTGGAACCCTTTTGGGGGTGTGACCCGGGCCCACGGAGATCTCTGCTGGCCCGCCGGCCTCGAGGCGACTCGCCTCACTTATGGTGCGAACCGGCACAACCACCCGACCCTGACCCGCCAAAGCCGCTTCATCCTTCTATGGGGACACAACCCGGCCGAGACCAACATCCATCAGTGGCGGCAGATCCTGGAAGCCCAGGCGGAAGGGGCCACGGTGGCGGTCCTGGACCCGCGGTGCACCGATTCCACGGATGCGGCCGATATCCATCTGCAACCCAGGCCGGGAACGGACGGGGCGCTGGCCCTGGGAATGGCCCAGATCATCGTGACGGAGGGACTTCATGACGGTGATTTCCTTCGGGACCACGCTGAGGGGGTAGACGCCTACCTGGACAGAATCGGGGAATTCCCCCCGGAGAGGACTGCGGAGATCACCGGGCTGGAGGTCGGCGCCATAAAGGACCTCGCCCTTTCCTATGCCCGTAGACAGCCGGCTCTACTCATAGCCGGCTTCGGCCTCCAGCGGCATAGCCATGCCGGGCAGGCCATGAGGGCGGTGGCGCTCCTTCCAGCCCTTACCGGGAATATCGGAATTCCGGGAGGTGGGTGGCAGTATGCGAACCTCAACAGCCATTGTCTCGGCCCGCCGCCGGCTCTTCCCGCATCGGATGGGGTCCAATCCCGTTCCTTCCCGACATCCCGCCTGGGCCGGTCCCTCCAGGAGCTCTCCGACCCCCACCTGAGGGCCGCCTGGATCGAAAAAGCCAACCCGGTGAGTCAGCATCCGAGGACCAAGGAAGTCATCCGAGGCCTGGCAGGCCTGGAGATGGTGGTCGTCGTGGATCAGTTCCTTACTGATACCACCCGGTTAGCCCACTTCGTGCTTCCTGCGAAAACCCTCTTCGAAGAAGAAGATCTGGTCAACGCATACTGGCATCCGTATGTACAACTCCGTCAAAAGGTCCTTGATCCCCCCAAAGGGGTGAGGACGGAGACGGAGATCTGGCGGGAGCTCTGTGTGCGATGCGGGTATCCAACCGAGGCCTTCGACATCGATCCAACCGAACGCTTGAGGGCTATGCTCCCGGAGGGCCATGACGATGCGCTGGAGGCCCTGCGAGACCGCCCGCTGGACCTCTCGGGGCAGGGGGACGTGGCCTGGGAAGACCGGGTGTTCGAGACCCCCTCGGGTAAGGTGGAGTTCACATCCGAGGCCGCAACCCAACTCTGGGGCGTGGACTCTGTCCCCGGGTTCGATGCCCTGCCGGAAGGGCACTTGTCCGACCTGTCCGAGCAGTACCCGCTTCAGCTCCTGACCTGCAAGACCAGGGAACGGATCCATTCCCAGTTCGGGAACCTGGAGGGGATACGAGAGGTGGAGCGGCCCCGGGTTTTGGACATTCATCCGGAGGATGCAGCCGTTCGGGGTCTGGCCGAGGGTGACGTAGCGAGGATTTGGAATGCCCGTGGGTCGGCCGAAGCGCCGGTTCACCTGAACCCGGGGATTCGAAAGGGTGTGGTTCACGTTCTGGAGGGGAGGTGTGTCCCGGATGACCCCTGGGTCAACCTGGTGACGAGTGATGGAGTGACCGACATGGGCTTCGGGGCGGTGTTCTACGAGTGCCGGGTGGAGGTCGATCTCCCATGACCGAACGAGGTCGCCCAGGGTTCACCCTCGATCTGGCCCGATGCGTTGGCTGTGGCGCATGTGTCCTGGCCTGCCGAATCGAAAACCGGCTGCGTCCCCAGGTATCCTGGCGGAGGATCCTCCAGGTCAACCGATCCAGGGTTGGCGGGGGACCGACCTATCATTTCTCGGTGGCATGCCACCATTGCGAGGAACCTCCGTGCGTGGTGGCCTGTCCCTCCCATGCACTGGATAAACGGGCCGATGGGCTGGTTCTGCTGGATGCAGGTCGGTGCATCGGATGCCGGTATTGTGAAATGGCGTGTCCCTTCGAGGCTCCGGCTTTTGATTCCGAAGCAGGGGTGATGACGAAGTGTCATCTCTGCCATCACCGCCTCGACGATGGCCTTGCCCCCGCGTGTGTTGCGGGATGCCCCACGGGTGCGTTGGCGTTGATCCTCGGGGCGGAGGGCGGCTTGGGAGACCAGGAGGACTCCAACGAGAAGACGGTCATGGCCCCGGCCGCCCATGCGCCGGGGTTCATCGATCCGGCCTCCGCACGGCCAGGGTTCTGGGTGGCTGAGCCCCGGGGTGCAATTCGCTCTTTATGGTACTCCGGACTACGAGGGCTGCACGGAGAGGGAGGGGGAGGGGGCCGTGACCGTGAGTAGGAGGAAGATTGAATCAGGCTTTCACGAACTCCCATTGGTCCTCTTCACGGCGTTGGCCACAGGTGGCGCCGGAATGGGCCTAGCTCATCTCGGGATGGCGTTTCTTGGGTGGGTGCCCTGGATCCCGTCGACGGAGGTCTCCGGCGTCTTCACCGCGCTCCTCGGAGTGGGCCTTCTTTTTTCCGTCGGGCATCTTGGTCGCCCCCTCCGAGGCCCATTGGCCCTCGTGAGGGTGGGGAAGAGCCCTCTCTCGAACGAGGTTCTTTTTGTCAGCCTCGCCTTGGCGGCAGGCATTTTTGGCCTCGCCATGCCTGCGGGACATGCGTTGAAGTCGCCCATGGCCCTGGGCGCGGCCATGGCTTCCGTCCCTGTCCTGGTAGCGTTGGGTTTCGTCTACCGGCTCTCCGGCCAACTCACCTGGAGAGGAACGGCCCCCTTCCACCCGCTCGTCCTCGGCGCCGGTTTTGGCATGACGCTCCTCCTGGGCTCGCTCCCGTTGGGAGCACAAGCCCGAGGCGAACTTCTGGTCTTGCTTGTATTATTGATTGATGGGCTCTTGGTTTGGGAGCGATCCTGGAGGATCGCCAACGCCCTTCGAAGCGGGCTACCGAGTCATCCGGGTTTGATGGATCAACGTGGGTCTGCTTTGGTCCTTCGAGTCCTTCTTGGGAACCTGCTCCCGGCCGTTGCCCTCCTCTCCGGTTGGCGGGAACTGGCTGGTTTCAGCCTCTTCCTGAACCTTTTTTTCGACCGATTCCTCTTCTACGGCCTCGCCGTGCGTCATACCACCGAATCCGAGGTTATGAAGGTCGAGGCCGCGCTCCGAGCCCGGCGGGTCCTCCCCCACGGGTCCATCAGCCCCTCTCCCTCCGCCATCCCCCCGCATGGGAGCTGACATGAACAACGGTGAAAAAAAACCCGGTCCCATCGAACCTTCGGCGGCGCTGGCCCCGGTTTCCGCCGGGAACCTGAGCGGGGCCTCGTACTCCGGGGAGACGGTCCGGTCGGTCATGGCCGAGAGGTTCGTACGTGACTCAACCGGAGGAGTCGCCGGGCATCCGGTGGCGGGTATCATCGCCTTGATCCTCTTCATGGATTTGGTGGGGGCCCGGGACTCGCTGATCTGGTTCGGGATCCTGGTGCTGGCAACGGCGGTGCGAATCGGGATCGGATTCCGCTTGAAGGAGGCCACGGATCGGCCGCTTGAATCAAGGAAGATGGCACTCCTGGGGGCCTTGCTCGTCGGGCTGGCTTGGGGGTTGGGAGGCCTGCTATTCGGCCTCCGCCTTCCGAGCGACACCGTGGGCATCCTATTGGTGATCATGGCCGGCCTGGTGGCGGCTGCCACGGCCACGTTGGTGGCGGACAAATCCGCCTTTTACGGGTTCTCGACCATCCTCCTGGGATCGGTCTTCGTCAGCGCCATGATCCGAGGCCTCGGATGGTTCAACCCGATCAACCCGAACTTGAGCTTCGGCCTCATTGCGCTGGTGCTCACGTTCTGGGTCATCATGTCGGTGGTGCACAGAAGGGCGAACCAACAGTTGGAAGACTCGCTCAAGATCCGACTCGAGCTTCGGGCTGCTCAGCAGCAGTACAAAGGCCTGGTGGAATCGGCCCGAGATTTGGTTTGGCAGGTGGACAATGAGGGGCGATGGACCTTCTTGAACTCCGCAGCGGAGGAGATCTACGGGGCTTCCCCTGAGGATCTGGTCGGGAATGTGGCGTTGGATCAGGCCGAGGCGGGGCACCTTGAAACGGACTATGCCGCGTTCGGGAAAGTGCTCATGGGTTCCGAGCTCGTCGACCACGAGACCGTTCACAAGACCGTCTCCGGGGAGCCCAGGCACTTGAGCTTCTCCGCGACACCCCTCAGGGACGCTCAAGGGGAGGTCCGGGGTGCCCAGGGAACGGCCAGAGACGTGACGGACAGAGTCGAAGCACGGGAGGCTTTGCAGGAGGTTGCTCGGAAGAACTCCCTGGTCCGGTCCCTCATCAACGGGACCGAGGACATGATCTTCTTCAAAGACGGTGAGGGGAAGTATCAGGGCTGCAACCATCGGTACGCCCAGTTTCTCGGACGGACGGAGGAGGAGCTCGTCGGGTTGACCGATGAAGATCTGGTAGGGAAGGAGAGGGCCGCCCAATACCGGAAGACCGATATCGAGGCCCTGACGAGCTGGGACCCGGTGAAGTTCGACGAGTGGGTGGTGGATTCCGAGGGCCGCCGCCGTCTGTGGGAAACAGTGAAGACGGTGTTTCGACACGTGGAAAGCGATCACCTGGGGCTTTTGGGTGTGGTCCGGGACGTGACGGAACGGAAGGAAGC
>JABDNZ010000402.1 GCA_013043565.1 Gemmatimonadota bacterium
GGGGAGCGGTCATCAGCAGGCAGGAGCTGCTCAAGGAAGTCTGGGGGCACGGAAACGCCGATATCAACACCAGAACCGTGGATGTTCATCTCTCTGAGCTGCGTCGCAAACTGGAGGAAGATCCGGCCAATCCCCGCTACATTCTCACGGTGAGGAAGGCCGGATACCGCTTGCACCCATGACGGATTCCCGATTCCGGGCCCGGAACGGCGGCGGCCACACATTTGTTTACCTGGCGCCGGGCCCATCCGTTATATTTCATTCATAGAGTCTCCTCGTTAGAATCGACCTCGCGCCGGCCTTCACCGGCTTGCGTCCGGTCGAGGTGTCATGTCAAGGTGCTGGGGTCCAGCACTGGCGACTTAGGTGGAAATGAACGAAGAGTCGAAAACGGAAGACGGAACCCTCCTGAGGCGGGTACCCGTCATCGTGCGCTCCTGGGACGGACCGAACTCACGGGTCGGGCTGGAGATGGATCTCGGCCAGATGCCGTGGGGACCCTTCGATGCTTTGGGCAAGAGACTCAGTATCCTCCTTCCAGCCACGGACGAAGCTCCCGAGGGCGTCGGTTCCGAGTCTCAGGTCGAGCGGGCCCTACGGCATGTGGAGCACGCAGCCGATCGATGCGCCGAGTTCGCCCAACTGGCCAATGGCAACCAGGAACTCTGGCGCCGGTCTCACGAGACCTGGGAGTGGATCCGGAAATACCTCACTTCCCTCTGGGTAGAAACCGAGGTGGACGGCCAGGCACCCGCCCCGTTGCTTCCGGGTTCCTCCCAAGGGATAAAGGAACAGCCTGGCTCTCCGGAACAGGACCCGTCATTGCCGGGCGCCCTGCCGGGGGCAGCGGCAACGCTGAGGGTCGCGGCAAGGGCCCTTCGAGCAACACCGCTCTCATCCTGGAGGGAATCCACCGGATCCGGAGACGCTGCTGACCCCACCAGGGAGGAAGCGGTTCAAACCCTTCTCGGGCTGGCCCGAATCCTTGGTGGATCGTCTGACAAGGGTGATGGGTCCGGGATGGAGGCTCCTGATCCGGGGACCCCTGAATCGGTCCCGGGCGAACCAGCCGCCGCCCCGGACACCCCGGTCGAGGATGGCGCGGATCCGGACAAGGTTTCCTTCGACTACGCTTCGGGCTACGACGAAGGATATCAGATGGGCCGGCGCGTAGGCCTGGCCCTGGGCGCGAAGAAGCGTTCTCAGTCCGATCCCCGCGGGGATTGAGCATCGACCGACTCTCACATTTCATCTCGCGGTTTTTCCATGGCCCAGGACACGATGGCTGTCGCCATCATCACCGAGGTTTTTCCCGACCCCCCGGCTTGGAAGCGGCTTCCCGAGACCCTGAGGGAGGCAAAGGGCCTGGGCGCGGAACTGGCGGTGCTCCCGGAAATCCCCCTGAACCCGTGGTCCCCTGCCTCGAAGGCCCCCCGTGACGAAGACGCGGAACCGGTGGACGGTCCTCGCCAGAATGCCCTTTCTTCCGCAGCGGCTGACACTGGCCTGGCGGTGTTGGGGGGCGCCATCATCCGAGATCCGGACACCGGAGTAAGGCACAACACGGCCCTTCTCTACGGCAAATCGGGGTCATGCCTGGCGAGGTACCGGAAGGTTCACCTTCCTGCCGAAGAAGGTTTTTGGGAGACCAGCCATTACGAACCCGGAAAGGAACCGCCGACCGTCGTGTCCGGGCTTCCCCTGCGAGTCGGGTTCCAGGTCTGTTCGGACGTGAATCGCACCACAGGATTCCAACTGCTGGGGGCCATGGGTGCAGAGGTGGTCTTGGTGCCCCGATGCACACCACCTCAGACCTACGAGAGATGGAAGCTGGTTCTCAGAGCCAACGCCGTGACCAGTGGATGTTATGTAGTTTCCTCGAATCGGCCGGCGCTGGCCCCCGGTGGATTGATCGGGGGCCCGTCCATCGCCATCAGCCCAACGTCGGAGGTCCTCCTGGAGACGACCGATCGGATCGGCGTCGTCACCCTGAGCCGTGAGACCATCCGAGCAGCCCGAGCCGACTATCCCGGTTACCTGAAGGTCTACCCGGATCTTTATGCCCGGGCCTGGGGAGAGGTCGAGGGATTTCCCCGGGATCCGTGATTTCCACGGTGCCCACCACGGATCCGTCCAGAAGATTGGTGGAACGTAGGGTTGTCAGGTATGTCCGTTCTTTGCAGGGATCGGACCGTTGGAACGGAGAGCTGATCTCGCATTTTCCTCTGGCCGGGGCAATGTTGGTCGCTCTGGCAGTCCGCGGCTTTGAAGGAGTCTCCCCATCCCATGAGCTTTCCCCTAGTCCCCCCCTTCCACGTGATGATCAAGCCAAGGGGCTCGATCTGCAACCTGGACTGCTCCTACTGCTACTATTTGTCCAAGGAGGATCTCTATCCTGGGTCCGCCTTCCGGATGTCCGAGGATACGCTAGAGGGTTTCACACGAGACTATATCCGGGCACAGCACGTACCCGAGGTGGTCTTTTCATGGCAGGGT